>JARRPX010000005.1:0-73846 GCA_037382465.1 Anaerolineales bacterium
GAAGTAAAACACAGACTTGCTTTCTTGCCGGATGCACCAGTCTTCTATCCAGAACTGACTATCTGGGAACATTTACACTTCATATCCCATGCCTTTTGTGACACGCAGGATATTGAAAATCGAGCAGCATCGATATTGCGGACATTAGGGATATTCAACGCGCGAAACCTGTTGCCGCATGCCCTTTCCCGTGGGATGCAGTTGAAAGCAGCACTCTCGTTGATTTTGATACGTCCGTTTAATGTTTTTTTCCTTGACGAACCAACTTCTTCTCTCGACCCCGTTGGCGTAAAAATCCTCGAGAAAATCCTTGATGTTTGTCGATGTGGTGGAGCATCGATTCTTATGACAACACACGACATCTCATTGGCAGAACGTTTGTCGAATGAGATCTGGCATATGGTTGAGGGGAGGCTTCAGTTCAATGCAGAAAGCAATATGGACAGCACGTCTCTCACAACTAAAAGCTCGGTGGAGGTGGGTGATATCGATTATCGGTATCGACCCATCAAAGCATAACGCCCTTGATATCCTCTACCTGATCTACGCTTTTATCTTCCTGTGTATATGGGGATTAGCGGTATTGGCTCTCCTGGCCAATCAGGTGGAAGTGCTCTATACAGTATTTCATTTTGAACCAAGGGTTTCCTCTGCGGTCCTTATTGGAAGCTTCTTGATTTTGTGGACGCTACAACAACTCTTCAAGGTGTCACAGAGTAGCCCAATCGTTTTCTCATCGCAGGATGCTCAATTAATTTGTCAGACTCCTGTAAAACGAAGAGCTGTGGGATTGATATGGCTATTAACAGAATGGCCAATTGAGCTCTTTGTTGTGGCAATAGTCTCCATTGTTCTTTCTTTCACCTTGGTTGATATGGGCGTTGGCACAGCGTGGGCGAGTGTCCCTTTTTGGCCGTATGTTGTCATTGTTGCCAGGTTACTGCCGGTAGTATTCCTTTTACACTTTGGCGCGCTCAGTTTTATCTGGGGTATAGGAATCATTCGCTTAAGTATGAGGAATGGGAAGAGATTCTTGTTATTACTTTCTCTCATCCTGGTAATGGGTTTCTGTATACAACTTTTAGTTCAATCGGATAATCTCTTTGACGGTAATGCAACTAATGCCTTTCCACTTGGTCCTGTAGTCAATCTTCTTCTTAAGGCCATAACAGGAGTTGAATGGATCAAGCAGATTGGATTCGCAATGATTGTTGCTATGTGCGGTTTGATGTTCTTCACAGGTGTAGTCCCATTATTGAACATGAGTGTGGCTGCACAAGAAACAGCGACTCTGCAAATCCGGAAAACGATCGAGCGGCTAGGAAATTCCACTTATTCGAAACTGATACACATTCAGCAATTACAACCTGCGCGCTACAATCGTGTGGCGCTATCAATAACGCCCATGGGTTGGCTGGTGTTGGTATGGAAATCGGTTATACAAAATATTAGAGGAATGCAACTTGGCCAATTGTATTCGTGGCTTGCTATTGCGATCGTTTCTTCAGTCGTCTTCTTTTACCCCCACTCGAACATTAACGTTTGGGCAATTTTGTTCCTGATCGCTTTACTCGGAGAGAAAGGAGCCGCGAGTCTGCGTGATGAACTTGCCTATTGGTGGATTACCCGTCTGCTTCCTTTTCGGG
Source organism: Anaerolineales bacterium (assembly GCA_037382465.1). Classification (NCBI taxonomy): domain Bacteria; kingdom Bacillati; phylum Chloroflexota; class Anaerolineae; order Anaerolineales; species Anaerolineales bacterium. The sequence goes on from JARRPX010000005.1 coordinate 1,647, forward strand.
CTTCTTATTACCTTCTTGGCAACGTTCTCCTCACGCTGTCAGTGGAGATCTTAATCGTGTTGTTTTTCCTTTGTGGTGCTGTTTTAGCAAATGGATTTGCCTCGCAAGTTTATGCCGCTGCTTTACCAGCGATGATAATCGCAGTGGTTTTCTGCGCAATATGGGATTTATTACGCAGGTCGAATGCCGAAAGTATTCTTTATCACAATATTCCTGATCCAGGTGTAGTTTTCTTGGTCGTGGGAGCAGGAGCTGTCTTTTCCCTCTTCGGGACTGTTTGGATATTGTCTGAATTACGGGCATCTTATTTCATTCAAGCAGTTTGGGCGTTTTTCATCTCTGTGTTGTACGCCTATATTGCTTGGAGACTTAGTGCAAGAGCACTTCAGCGCACAATAATGAGCGCATAAAGAGGAAAAACTATATCCTGTAGGGTGGAAAAACCTCATCCGTGGATATCATGCAGCACACCGATAGTAATCATGGATTATTCCACCGAGTACTTCTCGTCTAACGATAGTTCCTTCCTTGTTTAATCTATCAATAGATTCCTGTCGTACCGACCGGACCCAGCGTTCGGCATAGCCGTTGGCCTGTGGTGTACGAAATGGAGTGCGGACTATCTCTATTCCAACGGAACGAAACACGTTGTCGAACGACCGTGTGAACTTCGTGTCCCGGTCGTGGATAAGAAATCGAAAGGTCCGTTTCATTTCACCCAGCTTCCAGACAAGTTGACGTGCTTGCTGGGTCGTCCAGAATCCATTGGGATTCGTTGTGATTCCAGCGAAATGCACTCTCCGCGAACCTATTTCAATGAAGAAGAGCACGTAAAGCCTCTTCAGAGTGATCGTCTCCACGGTGAAAAAGTCGCAGGCCAATATCTGTTCTTTGTAGTGCTTCAAGAAGGTGCACCAGGAGCTGCGGCTGCGTCGTGTTGACGGTGGGATACCATTGCGCTTGAGCATATTCCATACCGTCTTTTTGTCGAGATCAAAACCCAGCTTGACGAGTTCACCGTGGATTCGTTTGTTACCCCAGCGAGGGTTTTCTTGCGCCATGCGTAGGATGAGGGCTTCAAGTTCAGGGTCAATCCGGGGGCGACCGCCTCGTTTTCAGTGTTGGAAGGTCCACTTGCGTTTGACCAACTCGCGGTCGAAGAGTCTCCGGCACGAACAGGAAGAAGCAGCGGTGAAGGCAGTTGCGGAACCCGGCTGCAGTCTGTTTCATCTGGAAGGAGAGAGCAGGAAGGATGAGCTTCTCAGGTTTTGAAATCCGGGGTGATGATGGAGCCTTGCGTTGAAGAATGCGGACTTGCTGCCGTAACATGACGATTTCAAGATCTTTCTCGTTTTGGGCTACTTTCAATGTGGCAAGGATGTCGAGCAATATTGTTATGAAGCACCAGAGTAGCCAGTAGATCAAAGTGACCTCGCTTGAAATCAGTCGGTATTGAATAAACAAGACGAAGAGGATACCAAATTGAGGTGAGGTTGCAACGGAAATTCGTACGGATATAGTTTTTCATCCCTACAGGTTGTGACGGAAAGAGTATTTCTCCACCAAGATTTTCCCCACTACAGGTAATAATATAGGAAGGATGGATATCCGCATATATAAAACGGATGCTAATTTTCGGCTAGCACAACCGTAATTAAGAGGAAGGACACAATATGACCGCTGGCTAGGCCGAGGGCCTTTATAAAAATGTCGATGAACAGGCGCTGAGGATGAATCGGATCGGGGGACAGTTAACGAGTTTTCCTTACGGCTGAGTGTTCAAGTGAAGGATAAACATGACGGGAGCATCCGGACTGGGAATGTATTCATACCCATCAATGGCTGGAAGGGTCACTTCATTCTCGCTCCATTCGCTGCCCCCGAGCGGCAGGGTGATATCGTCACAAGACACGTAATATTCCCCAAGATTATTGGTTTGATAGGTGAAGTCAAGCAGGAAGTTCCCTTGATCATCCGTGAGTAGACTGCCTCTCAAGTCTCTTACATTGAATGTCTCATCAATGTCGATGGGGCAGTCCTCCACCTCTTCTACGTCGGATACGAGGACAGAACCCGTGCCACCAACGATATCCGTGTAAGGAGGATCCTGCCTGTTGACATGAAAGGGAACGTTGATAGTTGCTGAATAGTCCGCATCATCTGGATGATAAATGGCATATATGAAAATGAAATCAATACTCCCTTGGATATCCGCACCCGAGGGTTCTGGGGAGGCTTGTGCCAGAGACTCCCCACCCAGCGAGGTTTCAGTTGGCGTTATTTCCACGGCTGGTAGGGAGACTGGTGTAATTGAGGACTGGGCGCAGCCGCCGGTGAGTAGTACACCCAGTACGAGGAGAATATCCCAAAACGCCCATTTGAACTTCATTGCTGGACTCCTTCACGTTCTAATTTCTATGAACTAATACACTTTCTAGCTCCATGAGTGCCCAGTCATGATTATAGTACCGTTTTCCGGGAAGGAATCTCTTCCATCCTGATGAGCGATAATTTGAATTCCTTGTAAAACCTAGCGTGTTCCGCACGGGTGTTGGTCCGATATCGAAACCCAGCATGACGAACTCGCCATGGATCGGCTTGTAGCCCTAGCGAGGATTCTCTTGGGCAATATGCAGGAAATAATAATGAGTGTGGTTACGCGGGAATTAGAACAGATCTAGTTATTCCATCCTGCAGCATTTTCGGCCAGCATAAGTTTTTACCCCTTACATTGTGTTATTGGGCATGTAGAACGGGATACACATCTTCAGCCAGAAAAGTGCTTGAAAGTAACATCATCCTTCTATCTTCACGACAAATTCTTCGTCCCGCCGCAGATCGTCGGCCAGCGCCTGGAAAGAAAACCATATTTCGGATCCGGCTTTGTATTCCGTAGTGGGCAGATCAGCAACGTGCATGCCCAGGCCTGTGTCGCCGGTGTGGATTTCATGGGTGGTTTGCCGATGGTCGTCGCTCCACACGATAACGGCCGGATCCGACAACTCCAGCCGCAGTATTTGCCCGAGGGGAATGGTGCGGCACTTGTGATTGAAGCGCCAAATCGCGTATGGCGATCCGGTTTTTCCCGCAGCGTACCGCTTGACCGTTTGCGGCGGCCTATCAAACACCGCACCATCGGCAATCGAACGGCACAACTTCACATATTCGGCGTGCGCCCAAACCAGCGGCATGGCCGAACCGGCTGGACAACCAAAGTACAACTCCTTTTCCGGAATGTCGGCGGCATCCCAAACCTGTTCCGGTAAAAGACCCCCCTCGTTGGCGAAAGCCGTCATGGCGGCCAGCATTTTCCGGGCTCGCCGCCTGTTTCCGGCCGCCAATTCATAATGGCCACGCTCGCCGGTCAGCAAGGGCCAGGCGCGACCGATCCCAGTTCCATCAAAAGGAGCGCCATTTTCGTGTTCACCGTATCCGTCATCGTTGTAACGGTGCCAGGCGGTGCCGTTTGGCGTTTCTGTTTTAAGGAGTGCATCAATCACTTTGATCGTGTCGACGATGCGCGGATCTTTGGCGGACCGCAGCCCAAAACGTACCAGGGCCAGCGCGTCTGGGCTGATGATGTGTTTGGCCGGCTCCAGGCTTTGTCCCGGCGGCTGATTCTTGATGGGCACAAATCCATCCTTGGGCGAGGCGGCGTCGGCCGTTTCTGGCGGTGCGATGCGCACGTAATATCCATCCACCCCGACTTTGCCGGCCAGATCGGTCCCGGTAACGTACGTCCAGCGTTCGATGTTGGCGTTCCAGGTGTCTGCTGTTTGGCGCATGTAAACGGCAGCATCGTCTTCCCCCATCGCTTCCGCCATTTCGGCAGCGGTCAGCAGCCCGGCGATCTCCACGGCCAGGGTGAAGGGGGAGTAGCCGGGGTCCTCTTCCCAGCGGTCTTGCTGGCTAACCGGGCCATTTTGCAGCACAAATTGAGCGGCGCGGCGTACCATGGGCCAGTAACGCTCTCGGTCGGCGCTTGTCAACGCCCCCTGACGAAAGGCCAAATCGACAAGGAGGATGGGGAAAGCGGTTTCATCCATTTGCAGCCCGCTCCAGTAAGGCGATCCGTCCAGCCACATATTTTGCGGCCAGTGATTGTCGGCTTCCTGGGTGATCTGTAAATATTCGAGGACGCGGCGGGCGTCGTCCAGTGCCCCGGCGGCCAACAATCCCCCGGCCGTTTCGACCAGGTCGCGGGGCCAGACCAGGTGGTAGCCGCCCAAATCGTCGTCGCCTTTGGCAAAACCCCAGGGGATGGAGAGGCTGGCGATGAATCCGCCGGGAAAGCGTTTGCTGGCGTGGGTGCGCATCACCGCCGTACTGATGCGATAGAGACCGTCTTTACCAGCGGCAGTTTCGCCAACTGCGGGCAGGCTGTCCTGCCACGTCTGCCACTCGGCAACCGCCATCTGTCGTGAAGCGCTAAAGCCATCCAGCAGTGCAGCGCGGGCACGGTGTCCTGCTTCTTCGACGCTGAGGCCAAAGCCCAGCGCCAAATCGAACCAGCCGTTTCCCGCTGCCAGATCGATTTCGCCGGTAAGCGCCACATTGCCATTTTCCGCCAGATCATAAGCCCAGGTCATGATCTTGTGTTTACTCAAATCCTGCCAGCCATCCGATACGCCGACAAAACCGGCCGAACGCTGGAGCCAGGGAACGTCAACCGCCAGCGCAAGCGCCAGGTCATCCCGTCGGGCAAATAACATGGGGACGCCTTTGTAGTCGCCGACCCAGGCAGTGTTTTCCGCGCCTCGGTTGCCCAGGTGCGGAGCCAATAATGCGTGGAGGTGGTAGTCTGCGAGATCGCCCACGGTGGGGATGAACTGGGTATGCTGCAAGACTACATTGCGCTTCGGGTCGGCCAGGATCTCTTTGGTGATGGTGTAGCGGCCGTCCAGGCAGGTATTGGTGAGTTTGTATGCGGGCACGGCCGGAGCAAGGAAGGCAATCTCGTGGCTGCAGTGGCGCTTTTCTTCAGAGAAAAAGGCGTCGCCGTCGGTAACGATCAACCCCATGTCGCGCACACAGGCGTAATCCAGGCGCGGGTAATATATTTCGTTGAAGATGCCGTGGCTGAGGGTAAACCATACGCGGCTGGGTGGATTGAAAGAGGTGCCGACGCCGCTTTTGGCGCTGGAAGTCCAGCGCGGAGGAATGCCCGGACGGCCGGGTGCTTTGTTTTCGTTCGATTCCGTCATCAATAATATCTTCCCTCGTTTATGATTCGGCCTGGTGGAGTCGACCTGAAAAAGTCCAGGGATGCCTGATACCCCCGGCGCCAATTCGTTTTCGATGTCCTATCCCGTTACGCCTGCCATTTCCAGTTGCGTATCTCCGGCATATCTTCCAGGTTTTCGCGGATGTAGTATTTATGCTGGGTCAACTTTTCCTCGAAGCCGGCGATCACCTGGTTCGCTTTGTCCTCCAGCCGCGTCGTCCGCCGCAGCGCTTCGATCGCCAGGTGAAAGCGGCTGAGCTGGTTGCGCACCACCATGTCGAAGGGGGTCGTGGTAGTCCCCTCTTCCATGTAGCCGCGCACGTGGAAACGAGCTGGCTGGGGACGGCCGTGTACCAAATCGTGGATCATGCGCGGGTAACCGTGATAGGCAAAGATCACCGGCTCGTCCTCGGTAAACAGATCCAAAAACGCTTCAGGACCCATGCCGTGCGGATGGTAGGCGGGCGGCGAAAGACTCATCACGTCCACAATGTTGACCAGGCGCACCTTCAATTCCGGGGCGTGTTTTCGCAGCAGCCAGGCCGCCGCCACCGTCTCCAACGTAGGCACGTCGCCGGCACACGCCAATATGACGTCCGGCCCCTGGCCCTCCTCGTTCCCGGCCCACGCCCAAATGCCGGCCCCCTGTGCGCAGTGATGCCTGGCCGTCTCCATATCCAACCATTGCAGATCGGGCTGCTTGCCGGCCACGATCACGTTGACGTAATTGCGGCTGCGGAGACAATGGTCCATTACGGAAAGCAGGCTGTTGGCATCTGGAGGTAGATAGATGCGCACGACCGCGCCCTTCTTGTTGATCACGGTATCGAGGAATCCCGGTCCCTGATGGCTGTACCCATTGTGATCCTGCCGCCAGGTGTGCGAGGTCAACAAGTAATTCAGCGAGGCGATGGGATGCCGCCAGTCCAATTCCCGGGTCGTTTTGAGCCATTTGGCGTGCTGGTTGAACATCGAATCCACGATCGTCGTGAACGCTTCGTAGCAGGGGAATAAGCCATGACGGCCGGTAAGCAGGTAGCCCTCGAGCCATCCCTGGCAGAGATGTTCGCTGAGCACTTCCATCACCCGACCGTCGGGCGAAATGTGATCGTCGATGGGAATCGTTTTACCGGTGAAACAGCGGTTTGTTGCCTCGAAGACCGCATTCAGGCGGTTGGAATTCGTCTCGTCGGGGCAGAAGAGGCGGAAATCCTGATCCTCTTCATTCTTCAGAAAAACATCGCGCAGATAGCGGCCCAACACCCGCGTGGCTTCGGCGATGACCGTGCCGGGTGTGGGGACATCTACCCCGTAGCTCGTGAAATCCGGCAGATTCAAATCGATCAGCAGACGGCCGCCGTTGGCGTGGGGATTGGCGCTCATGCGTTGATTGCCCTTGGGCGGCAGATCGGCCAACTCAGGAATGAGGCGGCCTTCGTCGTCAAACAACTCCGACGGGCGATACGAACGAAGCCACGTTTCCAGCAATTCTAGATGTTCGGGATTGGTGGCGGGATCGGGGATGGGAACCTGGTGGGCGCGGAAAGTCCCTTCCAGGGGCACACCATCCAATTCCTTCGGGCATGTCCATCCCTTGGGCGTCCGCATAATGATCAAGGGCCACTTTGGTTGGCCAGAAAATCCATGCGTGCGCGCTTCCTCTTGTATGCCGCATATGTCCGCGTGACACTGATCCAGCGCGACGGCCATTGCCGGATGAACCTTCAGCGGATCGTCGCCGGCCACGAAGTAGACTTTGTAGCCGTACCCGACAAACATCGATTCCAATTCGTCATCTTCCATGCGTCCCATCACCGTCGGACCGGAGATTTTGTAGCCGTTGAGGTGCAGGATGGGGAGCACCGCGCCGTCTCGTACCGGATTCAGGAAGGTGATGGACTTCCAACTGCCGGCCAGTGGTCCGGTTTCCGCTTCACCGTCGCCTACCACGCAGGCCGCGATAAGGTCCGGATTGTCGAAGACCGCGCCAAAAGCGTGGGTCAGGGAGTAGCCCAATTCGCCGCCCTCGTGGATGGAGCCCGGCGTTTCCGGGCTTACGTGGCTGGGAACGCCTCCCGGCGTAGAAAATTGACGGAACAGGCGCAGCATGCCCGGCTCGTCCTGCGTGACCTTCGGGTAAACTTCGGTGTACGTTCCCTCCATGTAAGTATGCGCCAGGATGGCCGGGGCGCCGTGGCCCGGACCGATAATGTAAATGACGTTGGCAGAGGTGTCCCGGATGAGCCGGTTGAGATGCACGTAAATCAAGCTGAGTCCGGGGCTGGTTCCCCAGTGGCCGAGTAATCGTGGTTTGATATGATCTGCACTGAGCGGTTCACGCAGCAGTGGGTTGTCCCGCAGGTAAATTTGGCCGAGCGCCAGGTAGTTGGCGGCACGCCAGTATGCATCTATTTTACTCAGACGATCTTGGGTTAAATCGGACACGTTGCCCTCCTGAAGCGTCATTCGAAAATTAGTTCGCGCACTGAAGGCTAGAGATTAGAGACAGGTCGGATCTCCGGTCCTCAGCCGCTGCGCATGTTAATCGGGTGGTACGCCTGCGCCCAAGCCGCTTTCGCGTTGGACGAGCAGATTAAAGGTGTGCCGGGCAATCATCAGGTCCTCATCTGTTTTCATGATCCGAACGGTCACCGGACTGTCTGCCGGTGATATGACCGGCTCGTTTGACTGATTGCGAAGCGGGTCTAGCTGGATACCCATAAACGCCATATCGTGACAGATGCGCTGGCGAACGGCCGCCGCGTTCTCGCCAATGCCACCGGTAAAGATGAGCGTATCCAGGCCGCCCAGGGCGGCGGACAACGCGGCCAGAAATTTTTTCGCCTGGTAGCAGAACAGGGAAACCGCATCGGCAGCGCGTGGCTCTTGTCCTTCTTGACCCAGCAGTTCTTTCATGTCGGCGCTGATTCCCGATACACCTAAAAGGCCCGACTGCCGGTTTAAAAGGAGGTCAAGCGCGTCGACGGACTGCTCGCGGAGGCGCATCAAATAAAGCAGGACGCCGGGATCCAGATCTCCGCAGCGCGTCCCCATGATCAAGCCGCCAAGCGGCGTCAGTCCCATGGTGGTGTCCACACTTTGACCGTTAAGTACGGCCGTCATGCTGGCCCCTCCGCCCAAATGAGCGATGACCAGGCGTCCTTTGGACGCCTGACTGCCGGCTTCCTTTTCCAACTCCTGCAAGATGTATTCGCAGGACAGGCCGTGAAAACCATAACGCCGCACACCTTCTCGTTCGTAGGTGTGCGGCAGGGCAAACAGGTATGCCTTTCGGGGCAAAGAGCGATGGGCTTGGTGATCGGGCAGTGGTAACCGCCGGCTGAATAAGCGCTCTCCGTTGGAATTGTGAATCTGGAAACGGCCGTCGCCTTCCCCGATCTTCTCCAGGCTGCCGGAGAAGAGGCGCATTTCATCCTGCCCCATTTGGTACAGCGCCACCTTGATGCTGGTCGAGCCGCTGTTAATGGTTAATATGTGTGCAGCACTCTTTTGCCTCATTGTATAAGACCAATTTCGTGCGAAAAGCTGGTTCACGTCGGTTCAAATCGACCCGGCGCTGCGATTGCCGCCTGTGCCAAAAGGCTCGAGAGTCATGCGGCGTCCATCATAGGTGGGTGTATTTGCGCCGCGGAATCCTAGCCCTTCTTCTCACGATGACCGCCAAACTCATAGCGCATGGCCGACATAATTTTGTTGGCAAATTCATCCTGCCCGCGTGAGCTAAAGCGGGCATACAAGGCTGCGCTGATTACCGGAGCGGATACAGCTTCATCTATGGAGGCTAAAACCGTCCAGCGCCCTTCACCGGAGTCGGAAACCCGTCCTTTAAATTGGTTTAACTGGGGATCATCCAAAAGGGCGGCGGCCGTCAGGTCGAGCAGCCAGGAGCCAATAACGCTGCCTCGCCGCCACACTTCGGCCACATTTTTCAGGTCAAGGTCGTATTGGTAGTATTCCGGGTGGCGCAGCGGGGCTGTTTCGGCGTCGACATCGTGTGACTGCTGTCCGGCATTGGCTTTGTTGAGAATGTTCAGCCCTTCGGCAAGAGCGGCCATCATGCCGTATTCGATGCCGTTGTGAACCATTTTTACGAAATGGCCAGCTCCGTGCGGGCCGCAGTGGAAATAACCTTGTTCGGCCGGTGCAACGTCACTTTTCCTCCCCGGTGTGCGCACTGCCGCATCCACGCCGGGCGCCAAGGCCATGAAAATGGGATCGAGATGTTGAACGGCCGCCGCCTCCCCGCCGATCATCAGAGAATAGCCGCGCTCCAGACCCCAAACACCGCCGCTGACACCGACGTCAACGTAGTGGATACCGGTCGGTTCCAAATTTGCGGCTCGGCGAATGTCATCGTGATAATAGGAATTGCCTCCCTCAACCACAATGTCACCGGCCTTCAGCAGAGGTTTCAGGTCTTCCAACACCTTATCCACGACGGCGGCGGGCAGCATGAACCAGATGGCCCGCGGCGCTTCCAGTTTGTCCACCAACTCGCCCAATGATGCGGCACTGACCGCACCCTGCTTGACCAAATCGACCGCAGCCTGGGCGTTTTGGTCATAGACCACGCAGTCGTGCCCGGCGCGCATCAGGCGGATTGTCATGTTCGCCCCCATTCGTCCTAATCCAATCATTCCGATTTGCATGATGACAAGCTCCTTTTCGTTATCGATTTTGCCCGGTTTGCTGACTCCTGCGCCGGGGTTTGTGCTGCGGCAGGATCGCCCAGATCATAATGCTTTTATACTGCGAGGTTCTCGCCCGATTCGTGTATGATGAGACGGCGGCAGGTGTGTCCCGGCCGACAATTTCATCGAAGTGCTTCGCCGATGCTCGCAAGTTGCCACGAGCAGTTGCCTGCCAGGAAGATAAGTTATCCGCGACGAGTTTCGGGCGTAATTAAATCATACCAAAAGGACAGGACGCGCTGCTGAGAGTCTGTAGAGATTCGGTCGTGGGTGGTTGTGCATCGATCGATACTGCGAAACGGGGTCTTAGCTCGGAAGTCGCCTGCCGCCCCAGTCGAGCGCCGGGGACGGACACCGAAATGACGCTATTGAAGCTATCGACACTGCACTTTTACACCGTATCATCTTGTGGAGTGGCTGATTGATCGGCTGGCGATAAGCCGAAGAAACCTGAAATAATTGGATTACAAAAAATGTCTGATATGAGAAGATACGGAGACAAGCGCAATGGATATAGGTGAGGATATAGCGCAATTTTCGGATATCGTTTTTCCGCGAATTTATTCTTGCTTATTTCCTGTCACGGATGTACATTTTCGGCCAGCATGGGATTGATAAAGGAGAAATACTATGCACATCGGATTACAAATTCCGTCTTTCAAGTATCCTGGCGGTACGGCCGCTATCCGGCCCAAACTGAAAGAAATCGTCACAACGGCGGAAGAATCAGGTTGTTACAGCCTCTGGGTGATGGATCATTACTATCAAATCAAGGGATTGTTCGGAGAAGCCTACACCGATCCGATGCTGGAAAGCTATACCACGCTCGGATTTTTTGCTGGCCTAACCGAGAAAGCCTATCTCGGTGTGTTGGTAACGGGCGTTATCTACCGCCATCCCTCCGTTCTGATGAAGATGGTCAACACGCTCGACATACTCTCCGGCGGCCGTGCTTATCTCGGCATCGGCGCGGCATGGTACGAAGATGAAGCAAAAGGCTTCGGCATCCCCTACCCTTCTACCTCAGAGCGCTTCGAGCAACTGGAGGATACTTTAAGATTGGCAAAGGCGCTCTGGGATAGCGATCAGACATCCTTTGAGGGCAAGCATTTTTCTGCGCCGGCGATAACCAACAATCCCCGCCCGCTCTCAAAACCGCATCCGCGCATCATGGTGGGCGGCACGGGGCCGAAGAAGACGCTGCGAATGGTCGCGCAATATGCAGACGCCTGCAATATCGGGGATTGGGTGGGCACGGAAAACATGCAAAAAGCACTCGACATACTTAAAGAACATTGTGAAACTCTGGGACGTGATTACAACACAATCGAGAAGACATGCCTCTGCACGGTGCATCTTTCCGGGGACGATACTGCAGACAGCGTTGTAAGTCGTATCGAGGAACTCTCCGGGATGGGCTTCACGCACGCGATATTCAATATGCCGGATGTTTACGAAATCACACCGCTCGCAACCTTTGCAAGAGAGATTATCCCGGCGGCGGCAGATCTCTAAATAGTATAAATACTGAAGAAACGTGCAGGGTGGAAAAACCTCGTCCGGATGGATCGAGCATCAAGTTCCCCTCTATTATGTTGGGTTTTCAGCATCCTGCACCTATTCATATGGCGGATATCGTGAGACGGCCTCCGTGAAATCCGATCCGCTGGCCGAGCCGCAGACGACGACCTGTGCCTACCATGCCTTCATGCGGCTCGAGCGGGTGACCGCGCCCGGTGTCCGAAAGGTCGTGCAAGGGGAAATACTCCGTTCGCATCCATAACACAGCCAACGGCCATTTTAAGGCCTCGTTTAAGTTGTTTTTTGCAAGATTATGTAATGTTTACACAAAAGGCAACGATAGGCTGCTGAATTTCACAACCGGCAATAATATGCTTTATAAAACGATCAAATGGACTTGGCAACAGATCCTTGCCGTGCTCGTCTACCCGCCGATGTAAGTATTGAAGTCCATCTTGTGATTGTGATGCAATATCTCGGTAAATCGGCGCATTTCCCCCTCGGTTTCCTGCGCAGACCAGCCCAGCACCGCTGCGCATAACTGGGCGATCTCCCGCAGGCAGTCCGGCGTGATCCGGCCCAGTACGCCCAGCATCGTCCTGCGCAGGATCAGATCGTCCAAATGGAGCACGTCCTCCTCAGCCAATACATAGCGCAGTTCCCCCACGCTGACGTCGGGGAGAGTCGCCAGCCGTTGCCCGGCATCCTTCCCCTCTGCCTCGAGCAGCGCTTCCACTTTGGTGCCGTAGCGTTCAAACAGGCGTACCAACCATTCTTGCCCTACCGGGTAGGCCTCTGCCAGTCCGGCCAGGTAGGTCTCCTTGTCCGCCGCCGTGCGCGGGATCCCTTTGCTGCCCCCGATTTCCAAATCCTCCGTGGAGATCTTGCGCACTGCCCCCAGGCGTTCCAGTGCCATGTCGGCAGCAAGCTCGGAAAACGCTCGGAATGAAGTCCACTTTCCCCCCACCAGCGAAAAAACCGGAATATCCAGCAGTTCCCCCGGCTCACATATCTGCACCTTGTGGTTGCGGCTGATCTGGCCGGTATCGCGCCGCTCAGAGTGCTGCAGCGGGCGCACGCCCGAAAAAGTGTAGACAATATGGTCGCGCTGCAAGTGGATGTGCGGGAAAACGCGCCCGACCAGATCGAAGAAATACCGCACCTCATCTTCCGTGATGACTACGTCGTCCGGGTCGTCGACCAGAATATCGGAGGTTCCGATCATTACTTTGTCTAACAGCGGAAAGATCAACACAATCCGTCCGTCTTTGTTCTCAAAAAAGAACTCGTTCTCGCCGATCGCCTGCCGCAGTTTTGGATGATCCACCACCAGGTGCGAGCCTTTTGTCCCGCTGATGAAGGCGGTCCTTTGCCCCATGCGGGCGTTGACCAGATCGATCCACGGACCTGCCGCATTGATAAGGATTTTTGGACGTAACTCGAAAATCTCTCCACTCACATCATCTCTCAGTGTGACACTCGTTTCGTGAGATGAAACCATCCCGACGTAATTGATGCTCACCGCCCGCTCGTTCTCAGATTGGGCATCTTTCAGGACTTCAATCGCTATCCGTTCGGGGGAGTGCATGGCGCCATCGTAATAGGTGCCGGTATAGATAACCTTGGGGTCGAGGGCAGGGAACAGGGCCAGCGATTCCTTCCGGTTGCGGAAGACATGTTTGGGCACGGTCTTCTGCTTGCGGGTATAGTAGTCGTACAACAGCATCCCGATCTTGATTACCACCGCCCCGCGCTCGGCCGGCTTATCGAGTAAGCCCAAAAACTTGAGCGGTGCATTGAACAATCCGGAAAACAACTTGAAAATCGGGAAAGTGGTCGGCAGAGGCTTCACCATGTGAGGCATCTTCTCAAGTAACAGATTCCGTTCCCGGACAGCCTCTCGCACCAGATGGAATTCTCCGTTCTCCAGATAGCGGATACCCCCGTGCACCATGTGAGAGGAAGCCGCGCTCGCACCGCTGCAGTAATCTCCCCGATCGACCAATACGACGTCGACACCTTGCAAGGCCAAATCTCTAAAGGTACCGATACCGTTGATGCCGGCACCTATGATGAGGACGCTGACGTCGGGGTTGTTCCGCAGTATTTGCAGCCGCTCATGTCGTGGTCGCATGATTCTTTTTTACTCTACCCAGTCGAATGTGCGCGTGACCGCTTTTTTCCATTGCGCATACAGCTCGGTTCTGGTGTTGCTGTCCAGATCGGGCTGCCATGTTTTATCCACCCGCCAGTTTTTTGTCATTTCCTGCTTGCTTTTCCAAAATCCGACCGCATAGCCGGCGGCGTAGGCGGCTCCCAGGGCAGTCGTTTCCGGTACGACCGGACGTATAACCGGCACACCTAAAACATCCGCCTGAAACTGCATGAGCAAATCGTTCTGCACCATGCCGCCATCCACTTTGAGCGCCTTCAATTCGACGCCCGAATCGGCGTTCATCGCGTCGAGAACCTCACGGGTTTGGAAAGCAGTCGCCTCCAGAACTGCCCGGGCAATGTGCCCGCGATTGACAAAACGTGTCAAACCGACGATTACCCCACGCGCATCGGAGCGCCAGTAAGGGGCAAACAGCCCCGAAAACGCAGGCACGAAATAGATCCCGCCGTTATCGTCCACCGTTTTGGCCAGATTTTCGATCTCGGGGGCAGAATCGATCATTTTCAAGTTGTCCCGCAGCCACTGTACCAAAGCCCCCGTGATTGCGATCGATCCCTCCAGGGCGTAGGATGGTTTTTCATCGCCGAACTGGTAGCACAAGGTCGTCAACAAGCCATGCTTGGATTGAACGATCTCTTCGCCTGTATTCAAGAGCATGAAGCAGCCGGTGCCGTAGGTGTTTTTCGCTTCCCCCGGCTCAAAGCAGGTCTGCCCCACGGTGGCAGCCTGCTGGTCGCCCAGATCACCGGAGATCTTGACAACACCCCGAAACGGTCCCGTGTCCAGGGTGTGTCCGTAGATTTCGGAAGATGAGCATATCTTCGGGAGCATCTCTTTGGGGATGGCCATCGCTTCGCAGATATTTTCGTTCCAATCCAGGGTTTTCAAATCCATCAGCATGGTACGGCTGGCATTGGTGACGTCGGTGATGTGTTTACCACCATTGACTCCGCCGGTCAGGTTCCAAATCAGCCAGGTGTCCATATTGCCAAACAGCGCTCTGCCTTCAGATGCCGCCTGGCGAACACCTTCGACGTTGTCCAGCATCCATTTGATCTTGGGCCCGGAAAAGTAAGTGGCCAGCGGTAATCCCACCTGACTTCTAAACCGGTCCATGCCGCCGTCTTCCGCCATCTGGTGGATCAGTTTATCTGTACGCGTATCCTGCCAGACGATGGCGTTATGCAGCGGCTGGCCGGTCACCTTGTCCCAGACCAGGGTAGTCTCACGCTGATTGGTGATGCCGGCGGCGGCGATGTCTTTGGCGTTTGCTCCCGCCTTACGAAGCGCTCCTACGATAACTTCTTCCGTGTTTCGCCAGATTTCTACAGGGTCATGTTCCACCCAGCCGGGTTGAGGGTAGATTTGTTTGTGTTCTACTTGGTGCACCCCAACCGGTTCGCCCTTGTGGTCGAAGATCATACAGCGGGTGCTGGTTGTGCCTTGATCAATGGCGGCGACGTAATGGGTCATAATCAGTACCTTTCAATTCCCCAGATGTTACGAGCGATTCATATCCAACAGGGAATAGAAGCGGATGAAAAAGAGGTAATTCACGCTCGTCGCGAAATGGAAGTGAATCGCCTCTCGTCATATCTTCTTACGGGAGAATATTATCATCAACAAGCCAGTAGACCAATTTTCGTGTTGGATGGCTCATCGCATTCTCCTCGTCCGTTAAAATACCCCGATGCATTCGTGTACTGCTCAATTAGCGCGTTATCACTTTTTGGTTCTCACCTCCTCTGATCGTCAGGAAAGGGCTTCCGGATAAAGAACCTATCTCTCGGTGAACTCAATCCAAAATTGTTTGTGTCGATTTATACACGTTTATGCTGTCACATAGGAGAGGTGGCTGAGCGGCAAATTGAAATCACCTCACTCAGCCAGCCTCGCCTTTGCTTACATCCGCCTCTACCCGAAGGAGTAGAGCGTGTTGCATGCGACCAGGTACCAGGTTACAAACAGTGTGTTTATGGCCGCACCGACATATATCTTTCCCGTCTTCCGAAAGTAGTAGGTCGATACGAGAGCGATGGCCGGTACAATGGCAAACAACGCCAGTCCATTGATCAACCCCAATCCGCCAGGACCGAAGTTGGACGGAGCACCAAAGAACGTCAATGGAATGTAGTATCGAGCTTCCAGGATCAAAAACCCGATCAAGAGCATGAAGACATTCACGAGCATTTCTCGGGCGAAGCTCGCTTTGCCGTTTTTGGGTCGTAACGTCCCGTGAAGCACAACCGCCAATGGGAAGAAGTAGATCGCGAGTGGGATCACGTAGGCGAACATCACCAGGAAGTGCCGGAAATCCGTGGTTTTGAGGGTTACTACCCAGAAACGGAAGTCCACCTTCAACAGCGCGGTGATGACAGACAGGATCAGATAACCGATCGAGATGACGGTCAGCGCCAGCAGGAAGGACTTGCCGATCTTCTTCCAATCGAAGCCAACGCCATCCCACATGAAACCATAGTTGACACCTGTTGCCCCAGCCTTCTTCCCAATTGCGTAGTAGCCGACGACGAGCATCAGGATCGTCAAAAGACCCACTACGAAGAGCCACCCGACGAATCCGGTTGTCACAGGCTCTAAGTGGAATGGATTCGGCATGAAGAATTTAAGGAAGAGCCACATCAAAGTAACGGGGCCAAGCGCGGCGGTAATGATGGCAAACACCCACCACATCGTGCCGACATTGCCTTTGTACTCTGGAATGCGGTCCTTGAGGGTGCCGAAGTAGGATGTCTTCAACAGGACACCTCCCATCCCCATCAGGAAAATGACGAAACCGACGAACGCTGTCCCCGTTCCGAGAACCTTTAGCGGCCAAATTTGGCTTGAAGCCGGGATATCCTTGCCGCCTTTAAGCGTCATTCCGAACCAGGTAATCGCATTCCCGATAGAGGTCGGATCATCTGTAGAAATCGGATGATCACCCCAGTGGAAGTAGAAAATCCTCGCCGTTCCGGCTTCGATGGACCCGTAGAGATGACCCGGGATCACGGGCTGATCTGTGCCATAGGCCGCCATGGCGGCCGGCATGTTGGGAATTTCAGCTCCGTTGGGAGCGCCAAAGTTCGGTGGAACCTCGGTGTGCTTGCCCACGCTGATGGCCCAGTTCGTGAGCTCGGGGCATGAATCTGTGCAGCCGGAATCCATAAAGAACAACGCCCGATATGCGCCAGGATTCTGCTGGGCAGCGGCATCGATCGCACTGCCGCCCATCGACATCCCGATCATGCCTACATTATCGGGGTCCACGATGTCCAGGCTCCGAAGGAATCTGAGTCCATCGGAAGCCCCGATGCCGTTCAAAGAAGGCGTGCCCATTGGCGCTTTGGGTGTGTTGGATTTGTCTGATAGGCCGTGGTTGTCGAGATCCATGGCCAGGACGACGTACCCGCGGCGTGCGAGTTCCAGGGCTGTGTTTGCCATGTATTCCTTGCTGTTGTTAAAGCCATGGGTAGCCAACACGGCTGGGGCGGGGTGACCAGTTGTAACACCATCCGGAATCCAAAGGTAACCAACGTAGTAGCCGTTATAGACGCCGTAGAACCTTACCTCGCGAATCTTCGCTGCGCCTTCACCTGTTTGCACCCATCCGGCTAAAAGGCTGCCAATCAGGATTAATAGAAGCGCTATGATCAAGGTTCGCATTGGCTTGCTTTTTTCTTCAGACATGGCCTATCTCCTTTACGAATAATCGGCTTTACATCATTAGTGCGTTCATGTTCTCGCAATATTCAACACCTCCCCGGCCTGGCTTTCCTTCTGACTGAATGGCATTCGCATTGAGAAATTCAAGGATGATGGGAAACTGATAGATGACTTCACCTCCGCGGCGATCCTGTTTTCTGGCGTAGTGATCCCGCAACAGAGCTTCCGGCAATAAGTGCAATCTGAAAATTGTACTTATTGCCGTCAACCCTGCCGGCCTATCTGACGATCGGGTTGATCTCCCCGACTTCAGATTTGGGCCACGCATCAATTTTTAACCGGCTGCCATCCCCGGCGACGATCCCTTTCATACCCCAACCACGGAACCGGCAGCCAGGAACCAGATGGCCATCATGGCGATGACCAACGCCCCCAGGTAGATCCGTCCCGTTCGCCGGAAGAACCAGGTGAGCATGAAGAGCAGCACGACAAATTCAGGGATGTATACCCAAAGCATCAGGATCCAGATGGCAAAGGGCGCTCCGACCGTACCTGTTAATCCCCAGAACGGTCCCGTACCAGCCAGCATCCACGGGATGTACTGAAGCGCCCAGACCAGGAAGAGACCCATCAGGCCCGCATAGAGGTTCTTGAGCCACCACATCCACAGGGACTTATTCGGTGTGCTGTATTCCGGCTGGCGGGCCTGACCGAACAAGAACACTCCGCCATTGATCAGGAAGAAAAGCAGCGCCGGGATCAGGTAGATCAAGAACAAGCCTACACGCTGCGGTGTTTGAAATTCGCGCATGTATGGCCAGGCGAATCGGAATTCCTCTCCCAAAGCCCACCGTGAGATTCCCGCCAGGACGTACATCCAAAGGAACAGGATTACACCCAGCAAGAGGGTCTTCCCCAGGATGCCCCAATCAAACCTCGTTTTTTCCTTATCGAAGCTTACGCCCAGCTCGTAGGTGGTGACGCCTTCCTTTTTGGCTGATGTCCGGTACCAGAGGTAGATCAGAACTGCGGCAACAACGGCATTGATCAAGAACCAGAGCGCCGTTCCGTTGCCCATCAGCAGTTTCATGAAGGGAAGTTTTTCCAGGAC
Source organism: Anaerolineales bacterium (assembly GCA_037382465.1). Taxonomy (NCBI): domain Bacteria; kingdom Bacillati; phylum Chloroflexota; class Anaerolineae; order Anaerolineales; species Anaerolineales bacterium. Next base: position 20,054 of record JARRPX010000005.1, read on the forward strand.
GTCCCCCTTGTAGGCAAAAAACAGCCAGAACACACCGCCGAGGAGCGCGTTGATCGTGGCGAAAATCCACCACTTTCCTTTCGAAGCCACATATCCTGTCGGCATCGGTTGAGCTACAGGGGAGAAGTACGCCGTACTCAAAAGCAGATTGGTCAGCGGGATCAATGAGGCGATTGCACCCAGCAGCGCGATCAGGCCGAATATCTCTTTGAACATGTAGACCTGGCTCGAGGGTTCGATCCAGTGTGCATCTTTTGCGCCATCCATGAGCGAAAGGCGGAACCAGTCTACGGCCTCCGCTACGGCTCGTGGCGAGAGCGACATGAGATGGTGATCTCCCCAGATCAATGCGGCTCTACGGGCGGTTCCGTCCTCGAAATTCCCATACGTTGTGTCCCATTCAACCGGAGCTGAGAGGCCGAAATCCGCGGGATTTACAGGAATTAACGCTTCCATGGAGTTGGTGAACTCGGCCATCGTAGGCTTCAGGAAAAGGACGTCGCTGTTATCGGGTGTACCCGTTCCGCCATCTTGGGAGACGATCGCCTTGACATCACCGTTGGCATCGGCGATTGCGAATGCCGTAACCCCGCCCATGGAGTGTCCCGTCGCCCCCATTTCGGACGCATCGACAAAAGGCAGGCTCTTCAAGTAGAGATAGGCCGGATTGAGGCCCATCCCTCCCAGCGGATCACCAAAGAAACGTCCGAAATTGAAGGCGCCTTCGGAGTCGCCATGCCCAAGGCCGTCGGTCGCAAGCACAACGAAGCCGCGTCTTGCGAGTTCTACGGAATATCCTGCTTGAACATCCTTATCGTTTTGATAGCCATGCATATTAATGACGGCTGGTGCTGGATTTTCTGCAGTGACCCACGTCGGACGATAGAGTTTCGCAGCGATCGTTTCGCCCGAAGGCCCAATAATCCTGATGAACCTGATGTCGATCTTGCCGAAGTCCCGCTCAAGATAATGAGCCATTACAGCCGAGAATGTGATGATGACCAGGATGATGAGCAACCCGTACCAATTCTTTCGAACTTTGTTTTCCATCGTATCCTCCTCCTCATGAAATTGGGTGAATAAGCCCTCTGGGCAATATGCCAGGCATTATTATTGTAGAAATAGTGCGCACACAATGTCAATCAATGTGCACAAACGTGCATATTTTTGTCGTCATTTCATCCTGTCCGCTGGGATATTTTTCATAAAGGTTGTACATCCGTGCAGACTCATGTATAAAAATGATTAAGGTGAAAGATGACAGAAGCGCAAAAAGTAGCAAATGCTATCCGCGCCGCCCGGATGTACTATTACCAAAATCTCACCACCGGTGTGATTGCGAAGGAAATGAACGTTTCCCGCTCGACGATATCCCGGCTGCTGGGTTTTGCCAGATTAAAAGGGCTGGTGGATATCCGGATCATTGAACCGACGGATCTGCCTGATCGGCTGGCCAATGCTTTGGTCGATGAATTTGGCATTGAGAAAATCCACGTTGTACATGCCCCCGAAATCGCTGGAGAGGCGGAATGGCTGGAAAGGGTTGCCCAATATACGGCAAACTATCTCAACACGAAATTTGATTCCAACATGATCTTGGGTATCGCCTGGGGTACCACCATGACGGCCATTTCAAAGCATCTGCTGCGAAAAACGACCCATAACAGCCAGATCGTACAGCTGAACGGGGCCGGGAATACCCAGTCCATGGGCATCGGTTACGCCAGCCAGATTATTATGCGGTTTTCTGACAATTATCGGGCGCGGGCCCATTTATTTCCTGTGCCCACATTCTTCGATTATGCGGAAACCAAACAAGCATTGTGGCGGGAGGGAAGCATCAGGCGCATCCTGGATTTGCAATCCAAGACGGATTTATTGTTGTACAGCATCGGGGCGGTCAATGCCGGAATTCCAAGCCATGTGTACAGCGGCGGCTACCTGACGGAAGTAGATTACAAGGAATTAGAAAAATACAATATCGCGGGTGATATTGCCACGGTATTCTTCAAAGAGGATGGCAGCTTTGAAAATATTCCCATAAACAAAAGGGCCAGCGGACCAAACTTGGGATTATTCCAACAGAAACACGGGATTTGTGTCGTCTCAGGATTGGCCAAAGTAAAAGGACTCTATGCGGCACTCAAAGGAAAACTGATGTCTGAGTTGATAGTTGATGAACCTACCGCCAGAAAATTGGTGGATAGTTATCTATAACCCCGCCGGGCGGGAATCGTATTTCTTCCTTCGACAAGAGTTGAATTAAATCTTTCCTCGTTATCCCACAATGCTCCCCGCATGCCACGATTTCTTGATGGAAACCTGTTGATGCGAACGCTAGGGACGTCGTTTGCGGAGTTGATCGAGCATGATCGCGGTTACGATGACCAAACCCTGTACGGCTTGCAGCCAGTAGGCCGAGACACCAACGAGCACCAGGCCGTTGCGCAGCACCTGCATCACCACGGTTCCAATCAGTACGCCCAGGATTGTACCTTCTCCACCCATGAGGCTGGTGCCGCCGACTACCGCAGCGGCGATGACATCCAGTTCATAGCCGTACGCAGCCGTAGGCGCAGCTACGCCCAGGCGCGCCGTCATGAGCACACCGCCGATAGCAGTAAGCAGCCCACACAGAGAATAAACCATGATCTTGACACTATCCGTGTTGATGCCGGAGAGGCGCGTGGCCGTCTCGCTGCCTCCGACGGCGTATATTCGGTAACCCCAAACGGTCCGGTTAAGGAATACTGCAGAGATCGTGGCGAAGACGAGAGTGAAGATGAGTGGTAAAGGTACGCCGATTGTGCCAATGGGAATATCGTGCTGTCCGAGATACCGGAAAGAGGGGTCTAATTCACGTACCGGCCAACCGCCCGTTAATCCGTAACAAAGTCCGCGAGCCATGAGCAGCGTGCCTAGCGTAGCGATAAATGGGGGCAGTTTACCCTTGGTAATCATCAAGCCATTCGCAATCCCGACCAACAAACCTGCCACCAGACCCCCGATCACCGCGACCGGGACGGGTATCCCCTCAGCCAACAGCATGGCGCTGGCCAGGCCCGAAAGGCCCATGACTGAGCCTACGGATAGATCAATCCCGGCAGTGATGATCACCATGCATTGCCCGAAGGCGCTGAGCGCGATCCAGGAGAACGCCCGCAGGATATTGAATATATTCGTGCTGGTGAGAAAAGTGTCGGTGTAAAGCGAGAGAAATACCACCAAGACCAATAAAATCAGCGCCACACCGAATTCTTGCCGGCCGACGATCCTTCGCCAGGTAGTTCCGCGAGCCCGTATCTGGATATCTTCGCTCCTTGCCGTGTTTATGGTGCTCACGTTGTTTCTCCTTTCGGCGCGCCCTCCGAGATAATGTCGTTATCCAGTTCTCCGCTTGCGTAGGCGATGATTCGTTCTTGTGTGGCATCCTTGCGGTCTAAAATTGCCGCAACTCTTCCTTCCGACATCACCAGGACTCGATCGCTCATTCCCAGGATTTCCGGCAGCTCGGATGAGATCATGATGATGCCGATTCCCGAGGCCGCCAATTTACTCATCAACGCATGGACCTCGGCCTTCGCGCCGACATCGATACCGCGCGTGGGTTCGTCCATGATCAAGATTTTGGGATCCGAGGCCAACCACTTGGCGAGGACCACCTTCTGCTGGTTGCCGCCGGAGAGGAACATCGCCTTCTGCTCTAAATAGGGCGTGCGGATGCTCAGTTTGTCGACATACTCCTGAGCTGTTTCCCGAATCGCACCCTGCTGAACCCAACCGAAACTGGCATGTTCTCCAAGCGTCGGCAGAACGATGTTCTCCGAAACGGCCATCCTGAGGACGAGTCCTTGTAACCCACGGTCCTCGGGAACCAGCCCAATACCAGCTCTTACGGCGTCGACGGGGGAACGAATGTTCAACGGGACGCCTTGGAACAGGATTTCTCCAGCTTCCTTTCGATCAGCGCCGAAGATCAAGCGCGCTGTTTCCGTTCGTCCGGCGCCAACGAGGCCGGCGAAACCCAGGATCTCGCCTTTATGTAGGGTGAAACTCACGTCTTTGACCTGATCCCCGCCCGTCAAGCCCCGTACTTCCAACAGCGGCGCTCCGATCTCCGCCTCCTTCTTCTGGAACATGTCCGCCACCAACTCGCGGCCCACCATCAAGTGAATGATCACTTCGGTCGTCGCCTCTTGGATCGATAAACCGCCCACAAACCTGCCGTCCCGCAGGACCACAACGCGATCGGCGATGCGGAACACCTCTTCCAGGCGGTGTGTGATAAAGATGACGGCAATGCCTTGTTTTTTCAATGATTCGATAATGCCGAATAATGTATCAACTTCATCCTCACCCAGCGCCGAAGTGGGCTCGTCCATGATGATGATACGGGCATCAACGGCCAAGGCCTTGGCAACTTCGACCATTTGTTGTGCGGCGACGGATAAATCCTGGATGAGCGTGGAAGAAGATATTCGTGCGCCAACGCGCTCCAGATACATCTGTGCTTCTTTTTCCATCCGACGACGATCGACAAAGTTGAGGATCCGTCCCACGCCGCGCTCGCGAGGTTCGCGAGTGATGAAGATGTTCGCCGCCGCACTTTGATTGGGAGTCAGGTTGAATTCCTGGTAGATGATAGAAATGTTTAATTCCTGTGCGTGATGTGGGTTTTCGATCTCGATCTCTTTTCCGTCCAGCAAGATCTTCCCGGAATCTTTCCGGTATGCCCCACAGAGGATTTTCATCAACGTCGATTTTCCGGCCCCATTTTCACCAACGAGCGCAACGACTTCACCAGCCGCGACTTCAAAATCTACATTTTTCAACGCCTGGACCCCGGGGAATGCCTTGGATATGTCCTTCATCACGAGTAAGGATTCTTGTTTTTCGGGCAAGGTGTACTCCAATATCGGGGGTTGTGGTGCGGGGTTATCCCCGCACCACAAATTGTTTGGATAATGTATCAGGCATAGATGCTTATCGCAACGTTGCTCCAGGTAACGACTGCAACGAGCACCTCAGCCCAACACTCATTCCAAACATGCGTAAGGATCGGGCAGATCTTGGGTGAAGTCGCTCGATGCCCACATCTCGGCCATGACGTCCACGTTGCACTCGGTCACGATGTCCATGCCGGAGTCGGTCCAGTCATCGTACGTGGCGCCGGAGACGATGTAGTCGTAGATCATCTGCACCGTGTCGTAGCCCCAGCCCCAGTATTTCTGTCCGACCAGGCCCTGGATGTAGCCGTCCTGCATGAACTCCAGCTGCACCGGCAGCGTGTCGAAAGCGATGGTGACCAGGCCGTTGTTCAGCGCCGCGTCCTCCCAGAGAGGCATAGAGCCGCGCTCGGCGAACAGCGGCCACAGGCCAACCAGGAACCAGCCATCCAGGTCGGGATGTGCCTGCATGGTTTCCTCGATCACCTGCACGCCCAGGTTGATGTCGTCGTTGCAGTAGACGGTCGAGACGATCTCGATGCCGGGGTAGTCGGCCACGCCGTCCTGGAAGCCGCGGATGCGCTCCTCCAGGTTGAAGGCGCCGGGGACGCCGGTCAGCAGGGCCACTTTGCCTTCCTCGCCCATGAATTTCACGAGCAACTCGGCAGCGGCCAAACCGCCCTGGTAGTTGTCCACGCCCAGGTAGGTGAAGCGGTCGCTGTCCGGAGAGTCTGAATCCCAGGTCATCACGGGGATGCCGGCGGCGACGGCCTTGTTGATGGGGTCTTCGCAGGCGGTCGGATCGTTGCAGGAGATGCCGATGGCGTCGACGCCCTTGGCGATCACGTCTTCCATGACCCGGGTTTGCTCAGCAGCATCCGAGGCCACGGAACCCACGTAATCGACGGTCACATCGACGCCGGTCGAGGCGCTCAGCTCTTCGGCTTTCTTGAAGGCGCCATCGCGCCCGACCTCGAAGACCGGGTTGTTCAACGCCTTGGGGATCCAGGCGATGGTCAGCGATTCTAATCCGGCATCGCTGGGCGCTTCGGTTTTCTTCGCACACCCTGCCAATGCAGCGACGAGAATTATAGCGAGGGCAATTATCACGAAAAGATAGGTCTTTCTCCGCATCTCTTCCTCCTTGGGTAAAGAGACTTTAGATTACTCACCGAGTACGACGATCATAAAGGACTCTTCCACCTCCTTAATATAATATTTTCAAAGCGGAACTCGAAATTGGATGTGTTTCGGAAAGCCTCTCGGCCCGGGTATCGTGAGCGGATGTACATAGTGTATAGAATCGATGCGCGGGCATCAATGCCTGTACCCCCAATAGAGGCATGGGATAACTCATGCTTTATGCGTAGGATATCCCCTTTCCTCCCATATACTCGGCTTTATAACTGCGTCTCATCCGTGATTTCAGGCTATACTGCAAGGGAAATAGGCTGTAGGCTGCGGGATGAGAAATCCCCCAAGAACCTTCGTTCGATCCATATTCATCTTGTCTTCCATCCGCTTAATCCTGAAGGTTTGACGATATGACCTATACATTAGTAGAATGGAAACATGGCCGAGGTCCGCATTATTCTGGCTGATGATCATGCCATCGTACGCGCAGGTATCCGCAATGCGCTGCAAGAGATGGATGATCTGGTAATCGTCGCCGAAGTGGGCGACGGTCCTTCACTTTTCAAAGCACTGTCGGAGACAGAGGCGGATTGCGTTTTAATCGATGTCACGATGCCAGACTTCGATCCCATTCCTTCCATAGAAAAAATCCGCTCTCGCTATCCGGTGATGAAGGTTCTTGTCGTCAGCGCCTATGACGACGACTTCTATGTACAGGGTCTGCTGGGGGCCGGGGTTAATGGATATCATCTCAAGGATCAACCGCTTAGCGATCTGCGTCTGGCTGTACAACGTGTGCTGGACGGCGGACGGTGGTTGTCCGGATCGTTGATCGATAAATTGATCAGCTACGGGGAATCGACCGTTCAGGCGCCAGCCCTGACCACCCGTCAGCGCGAGATCTTGAGATTTCTGCAGCAAGGGTTGGACAATCAATCCATCGCGCGTGAAGCCGGATTGAGTGTCGGCACTGTCGAAAACCATCTCACCCGTATTTACCGGCAGCTCAACGTGCAGAGTCGGTTGGAAGCGGTACGCTTTGTGATCGACCATCCGGAGGTGCTTGCCTCACCCGGCCAAGCAGCTGTGGACGGCGCGAGTTTTCCCGAGATCCCTGCCGGAGAGGGGATTACGTTATTGCTGGTGGACGATAATGCACGCTACCGCTGCGAACTACGTCGTATGATCGGCCGGGTGTGCCCCCATGCTTTAGTTTACGAAGCTGAGAACACGCGTGAAGCGGTGAATTTAGTTGAACGTGTGACCCCACAATTGGTATTCATCGATGTCATTTTACGGGAAGAAAACGGTATCAGTTGTTTGCGCCGCATCAAGGCGATCTCGCCACAATTGCGCGTCGTCCTGATCAGCGCCTATCCGGATCGGGAGTTCCACAAGTCGGGTGTGGACGCCGGCGCCATCGCTTTCATCGACAAGAAAAATTTGGACGCTGATACGCTGCATCAGATGATAAGTGATGTCGTTTTATAGCGGATCAAGATCTCCCAGACGCTGTACTCCTTCTCGAATACTTTGGTGTTGGATCAAGTGGTTATGCAGTTGCCAGCGAAGTTGAATAATTCTCTCTCGTTGAGTTCGATCGTTCGGTTCTGGCGTCACTTGGTCCAGCGACGTGAATTTGCGGTATTGTTGCTGTTTCTCATCCTCTGCACTCTCTTAAGCCTGCTGACAGATACCTTTCTCACTTTCGACAATTTATCGAACCTCGCCCGCAACTTTTCCTGGATCGCGATCATCGCCTTCGGTCAGAGCATGGTGATCATTATTGGTGGTCTCGACATGTCTGTAGGTGCGACGATGGCGTTGGCCGGCCTCATCACCGCATATTGTATGGACGAGAATATCGGCCTGCCGGTGGGTGTTGCCGTGACCTCGGGGCTTTTCGTCGGAGTTCTCGTTGGATGGATTAATGGTTTCATGATCGCTCGCGCGAAGCTTCCATCCTATGTCGTCACCCTGGGCACGATGAGCGTGGTGCGGGGCATTGCGTTCAGCCTGACAGGCGGCTGGCCGGTACGCAATCTGCCGGAGAATTTTCGTGTTATCGGCCAACACGAGATTCAATTCGGTTCGTGGGGAATTCCGGTGCCGTTCCTGTTGACGGTGATGACGGCGCTTGTCGTAGGTTTGTTGCTCGATAAAATGGTGTTGGGCAGGTACGTTCATACACTCAACCGGGGCGAGCGGGCGCTGCTTCTGGCCGGCGTCAACGTTAACCAGGTCACCACGCTGGTTTACACGCTCTGCGGACTTCTGGCGGCATTTGGAGGAATAGTCATGACCGCGCGTCTGGGAGTCGCTGCTCCCACCGCGGCAAGCGGGTACGAACTGGACAGCATCGCCGCTGCGGTCGTTGGCGGCACCAGCTTGTATGGAGGCGAAGGCAGTATCGTGGGTGTGTTGCTTGGCGGTGCCGTACTCCAAACCGTGCGGAATGGACTGGTCCTGCTGGGCTTTCCCGCCTACGGACACACCGTCGCCGTAGGCGCAATGATCCTGGCGGTCATCCTATTGAACTACTGGCGACGTAAACACTAAGACGAGAGACATGACGCAGTTATTGAAGGCGATCGACATCTCGAAAAGCTTCGGCACCTTACCGGTCATCCGGAATGTGAGCCTGGAAATTTCGCCCGGCGAAGTCGTGGGCATTGCCGGACAGAGCGGAGCCGGGAAATCTGCATTGACCATGCTGCTCACAGGCTTTTTGACTCCCGACGAAGGCAAGTTGTTCCTTGAAGGGCAGCAACTGCGCTGGCCGTTCAACGGACGGGCTCTCGGAATCGAGGTTATCCATCAACACCCAGATTTGGCTGAAGACCTCGACGTCAGCAGCAACGTATTTCTGGGAAATGAAATTGGATGGTCGTTGGGGGATGATTGGCTCAAATTCCCCAATCGGCGGCGAATGGCCAAGGAGACGGTCCGTATCCTGACGCAATTAGGGGCCAACCTCGAGGACCCACACGAGATCGTTGCCAATCTTTCGAGCGAGCAACGTCAATTAATTGCGATAGCTCGCGTAATGGTCAATCCATCGAAGTTGATCATCGTTGACAATCCGACGCTTGCGCTCAGCTATCCATACCAGCACAAACTCCTATCGCTCATCGAAAGCTGGCAGCAGCAGGGAATCGCCGTCCTGATCAACAGCGACAACCCCGATCACTTGTTGGCAGTTACCGACCGTATCATCGTTCTGCGGAACGGGCGCTGCGACAACGAGTTCCAAACCGACGACACGAATCGTGAAGAGGTGGTCGCTGCGATGGTGGGAACCATCGACCGTCAACAGCTCACGCCAATCCTCTGGGCGCTGGACAGCTATTATCGTGCTCGTGAGCAGGCTGAAAAGCTGTCCCAGCGACAGGCCATGCTCGAAAAGGGCCTGGCTTCGGGAGAAATGATCAATCGACAGTTCATCAGCCAGTTGGCCAATCAAATCGACGCGCTGGACCAGGTTAACGCGGCGCTGCAAAACGCACAGCGCCGCTTGTTGACCGAACTCGAGCAGGAACGCAAAGGCCTGGCGCGCGAAATCCACGATCAGGTAATCCAGGATATGTTGGGAGTGAATTATCGCCTGGAGGAAATTGAATCCTATGATAATTTGGCGCCCGCGGTAAGAAACGAGCTGTCCAGCCTGCAAGACAGAATTCGCACGCTGGTGGACGACTTGCGCGATATCTGCGGCAACTTGCGCCCGCCGACAATCGACAGTTTGGGTCTGGGACCGGCCATTGGTTCGTACGCGAGAGATTGGACCAGGCGATCCGGAATCCCGGTGACCCTGGATATTGATCCCGAGCTTGGGCGCTTGCCGGAAGCCATCGAGTTGTCGATCTTCCGCATCGTGCAAGAGGGGTTGAATAACGTGCACAAGCATTCCGGCGCCAGCGAATCCAGAGTCGAACTACGGCGCACCCTGCCGCGCACATTGATGCTCTCCGTATCTGATAATGGACAGGGCGTTGACGGCGATTTCGATCTAACCATGCTGCCCGAAAGCGGCCACTATGGACTGTTGGGCATCAGCGAGCGGGTGGTGCTGTTGGGTGGGCGGCTTAAATTGCAGAATAATGAAGACGGCGGCTTGCTGCTCCAGGTTGAGATCCCCCATCCCCGATTGGAAATGACTACCTAGTGAACAACGGATAATCCTATACGGGGAGAAACCTCGTCTGGAAGAATTGCGCATCTTTTTTTCGCTGTAATGGATGATGATGTTAAGTTTTCACAAACGGCAGCGATATACTGCTGCATTTCATGATCGGTAACATTATGATACAAATCGATCTTCGCTAGTGGAGGAATTAGGGGCATTTCGCTGTTCAAACGGCCAGATTATGGGTGAAGTCACAGGAAAGCAACGTGAACGGAGCAATGGATTAAAGAGAAGTTGCATCAGAATTTGGTGCGCATTTAGTTTTCCACCCTACAAGTTTTTCCCCTTGTACGAAATCTCGAACGCCCGGTTCTCAGTGTGATTCTCTTGACAAACGCAAAATAATATGAAATGATCTGGTAACGTTACCCTGATAACGTTATCATATTCTCGCCATTTACGACAAACCTACAAAAGCGAAGAGATGCCAACAGTTCTTGATGTAGCCAAGCGTGCAGGTGTCGCACCGATCACGGTTTCTCGGGTGATCAATAACTCGGGCTATGTCAGCCAAGCTACTCGGGAGCGTGTCGAAGCAGCGGTCAAGGAGTTGGGATATGTTCCCAACACGCTGGCTCGCGGACTCCGCTCGAAACAGACGAAGACTCTGGCGCTGGTCGTCACGGATATCACCAACCCATACTTTACTTTGATGGCCAGAGGGGTTGAGGACGCGGCGGGGATCTCCGACTATACGGTCGTTTATTGCAATACGGATGAATCTGAAGCAAAGGAAGAAAAATATGCCAATCTATTGGCCCAGCGGCAGGTAGACGGCGTGCTATTGGTTCCTTCGTGTGGGAATGTAAAGACGATCAAGTTCTTGCTCTCGAACGACATCAACGTTGTGGCGCTCGATCGCCGCGTTTCGGGCGTCAAAATCGATTGTGTACGCTCTGACTCGGAAAATGGCGCCTGTCGATTGATCGAGTTGCTCATCGGACTGGGGCACAAACGGATCGCTACAATTACCGGACCCAAAGATGTTTCAACTTCAGTCGACCGTGTAGCTGGCTATCGGCGAGCATTGGTCGAATCGAGCTTGGCGGAATACGAGCAAGTTCATTATGGGATGTTCAACCAGGAGAGTGGCTACAAATTCACCAGGCAGGTGATGATGCATTCGCCAAAGCCGACGGCCATATTTGGTGCCAACAACTATATTGCGATTGGGATTATTAAAGCTTTGCGTGATCTCGAGTTCGATGTGCCTGGCGACGTCTCTGTTGTCGCATTTGATGATTTTCCCGAATCGATGCTCCTGGCGCCTTTTTTAACCATTGCTTATCAGCCAGCCTACGAGATGGGGCAAATGGCGACTGAAATGTTGCTGAAACGTATTTCAGGTGAAATTACTGGAGAATGTCAAAACTTGGTATTGCCTACCGAAATCATCGAACGCGAATCGGCTGGCCCAATCTGGAATAGAAGCAGGTGACACTGGGAAGCGTATATTTTTATCTCGTTGTGGTAACGTTACCACATTGCTCTTCGATCTCGTAATCTGGGAAGAGGCTAGGTGTTGATGGCGCAACAAAGCAGCGACAATTCCATCCCGGGGATTCCATTTTTACACTGCCGGCCCTTGTCAGTATTGAACGGTCAGCTTTCGTGTCGTTGGTGGAGTGATTCATTTCCTTGTCGGCAAGAGAGTTTTGTAGCTCGAAACTCAAGGAGATTGCGATGAAACCCAAAACAGAAGCCACGCCCATTGTGGAAATGCGGCATATCAAGAAGAGCTTCGCTGCCGTCCGGGCGCTGCGCGGCGTAGATCTGACACTGCACGAGAATGAGGTGTTGGGGTTGGTGGGCGACAACGCCGCGGGTAAATCCACATTGATGAAAGTTCTCAGTGGCGCCTACATCCCTGACGGTGGAGAAATCTTCATCGAAGGTAAGAAAGTGCATTTTAACAATCCGTTGGATGCGCGCCAAATGGGGATCGAGATGGTTTACCAGGATTTGGCCCTGGTCAACCACCTGAGTGTGGCAGCCAATGTTTTTCTTGGACGGGAAGAGATGTCCGTACAAATGGGTTTGTTTGGCGTGATCGACCAGCGTCATATAGAAGAAGAGACGCAGCGCCTGCTCGATCGTCTCAAGATTGACATCTCCTCCGTACGCTTGGGTGTGGAACGACTTTCAGGTGGCCAGCGTCAAGCTGTGGCCATTGCCCGGGCGACGGCGTTCAACGCCAAGGTCATCATCATGGATGAGCCTACGGCGGCTTTGAGTGTGGCGGCTATTGACAAGGTGCTCGATCTGGTGCGGGAGCTCAAGACGCAGGGTTGTTCGATCATCATCATCAGCCACCGCCTGGAGGACATATATCGGGTGAGTGAGCGAATGGTGGTGCTGCGTCACGGGCGCAAAGTCTGCGATTATCCCGTCTCTGGTGACATTCATGATTTCCGCGAGCGGGTGGTCGCTTACATCGTTGGCGCCCGAAATGATTTTCCCGAGGCAGAAGTTGATTGATGCGCGTGAAGGAAAGGGTGCTTTCATGATCTCCTCAAACGCGCTGGAGACGTTTGGCATGATGTATTGCTCTGCGGTTCTTCTCACGGGAGATCTAACGACGGTTCGCGGCCGTGTTGAAACGACGCCGATTGAAGTACTCAATCCTGCCACCGGACCGGCCTCGTTAGTGAGAGTCGGCGTAGCGGCGACTGATAAAGGGCCAAACAAAAGGAAAGAGCAGCCATGAGCGAGATATTAACGGAACAAATTAGCAGGGATGATGCAGTTCGCGCCGGGGAGGCAGCCGTGAATCGCGGCTTGGCTGTGGACAGGTTCATTCGCTTATTTGCAGTTGCTGTGTTGTTTACTATCTTCTCAATAACGGCCAGGAACTTCTTTACCGTCCGAAGCATTCTCACGCTTGCCTTGCAAACCAGCACGATCACCCTCATGGGTATCGGTGTGACCTTCACGATCATCACGGGCGGTATCGATCTCTCTATCGGATCGATCGTTGCCCTGTCCGGCACCATCGCCGTGATGGTTGCCCTTGAAGGAGTCCCCATCTGGCTCAGCATGATCGTCGGGCTGCTTGTCGGAGTCGTGAGCGGTCTCATCAACGGACTGATGATCACCAAAATGAAGCTGCCTCCGTTCATCGCAACGCTCGGCATGATGATGGTTGCCAGAGGGGTTGCGCTTACGATTACGAATGCAAATGCAAAGCCGGCGCCTGAAGGGTTCGGTGAGTTGGGCAACGGCACCATTCTGGGGACCGGACCGGAATTCCCGGGTCTATCCTACCCGCTGTTGATCATGATCGCAGTGGCGTTCGTCTTTCATTTCATTCTCGCGAAAACGCGGCTCGGAAGGTACACCTACGCCGTGGGGTCGAACGAAGAGGCGGCACGGCTCGCCGGGATCAAGATCCATCAGGTTAAAATCATCAATTACATTTTCTGCGGCCTGCTTACGGCATTGGTCGGCATCATCCTCGCCTCCCGCATGATCACATCCCAACCCAACAGCGCAATTGGCTACGAGATGAACGCCATTGCTGCCGCCGTCATCGGCGGCACAAGCCTCATGGGTGGCGTAGGCACAGTAGCAGGGACGGTGATCGGTTCTTTCATCATCGGCATATTAACCGTGGGACTCACGATGCAGGGTGCAAATTATTTCATGCAGCAGATCGTTATCGGGCTCGTGGTTATCGGCGCAGTAACAGTCGACCGACTCAGAAACCGAAAGTGAGAGACGAAGGATCGCGATATCGGACTCCCCACTTTGTTCATGTCTCGAGAGGAGGTGCTCGCTTCATACTGATGAAAATTCGGCAACGCTACTACGATCCGTTCTATGAACCGACTATTTCGAAGGAGAAGAGATAATATGAATAAGAAACTGTTCGCTCTAACAAGCCTTCTCATGGTCATTTCTCTCGCCTTGGCAAGCTGCGGCGCTCCGGCGACTGCGGAAGTCATCGAGAGAGAAGTTGAGGTGACGAAGATCGTCGAAGTAACCTCCGCCCCCGCTGCAGTGGTAGAAGAGGGTGGGGAGATTGCGGTCATCGTCAAGACGGGCAACTCCAGCTTCTGGCAGAATGTGCAGACTGGGGCAATGGACGCCCAGAACGAGCTTCAGGATAAGACTCCCAAGCTCTCGGTCACCTTCCTTGGAGCCCAGTCAGAGAGCAACATCAACGAGCAGATCAACATCGTCGAGAGCGCAATCGATCGCGGCGTGAAGGCGATCGTGCTTGCGCCCTCAGATACCCAGGCTCTCATCCCGGTGGTAGAGAAGGCAAAGGCTGCCGGCATTCCTGTGGTCATCATCGACTCGCTGCTCGAAGGCCCGGAAGATAACTACGTATCATTCCTTGCGACCGACAACTATGCAGCAGGAGAAGCTTGTGCCAAGAGGCTGATCGAGGAAGTAAAGGCCAACACGGGCGGCGATAGCGGCAATATTGCCGTTATGTCTTACGTTGCCGGCGTGGGCTCCGAGATTGGCCGCGTGGGTGGCTTCAAGGATTACATCGCGGCGAACTCGAATCTGGAGGTCGTCACGACTCAGTACTCCAACGCCGACATGCCCACCGCACTCGACCAGACGACGAATGTGCTGCAAGCAAACCCAGATCTGGTGGGTATCTTCGGCGCCAACGAGCCGACCGCCATTGGTATGGGCCGCGCGATCGAGCAAGCAGGCCTTGCAGGGACGATTGCCGCGATTGGCTTCGATGGCAATAGTGTCCTGGCAGAAATGGTCAGAAACGACACGCTGCAGGCCATTGCCGTTCAAAGCTCCTATAACATGGGCTACTTGGGCGTCATGACTGCCTATGCCGTTGCCTTTGAAGGCGAGACGGTTGACCACTATGTCGACACTGGCTTCATCATGGTCGACAAGGACAACATCGATTCTCAGGATGCTCAGAACGTGCTCTACTAGTTGCCAATTAGGTCTATCGTGGACGGTCTGTGCCTGAAAACACAGGCCGTCCATGCCTGGTTGGCAGGGCGGTCAAAGATGGTTGCATTTCAGTCGGCGACGAGAGAATAGTCTGGGTGGGAAGTCCAAGAACACAGGACGGCATGCCTTGACGATGGTAAGAATTGTTGCAACTTATGACGCTAACGGTTTCCTATTGCGCTATGGGCAATGATGTGAGGAAGATAGTGGCCTCGAGTCGAGTACGAACAAGTATAGTTCTACGTATCTGGTCCAACCGAAAGGGGCACGCTTCGCAGAGCAGTTAGCTTGGTTGAGTAAAGGAGAGGCTGGTTATGTTGATTGGAATATCCCCTTTGATTTCTCCTGATTTACTGGCAGTCTTGTACCGCATGGGACATGGGGATGAAATCGTGCTCGCCGATGCGCACTTTCCAGGTGAGACTTGTGGTCAACGTGTGTTGCGCGCAGATGGTTTGAAGATCGCGGATTTATTGGATGCAATCCTGCCCCTTTTTATTCTGGATACCTATGTCGAAAGCCCACTAATCATGATGGCGGTGGTTGCAGGCGATCAGGCAGATCCGGCCGTGGAGGTTTCATATCGGCTGATCATCGACAAATACTGGCCCAACACACCGCCTATTCAACGCATTGATCGTTTTGAGTTTTACGACAGGGCGAAACAAGCATTTGCCGTCCTCATGACCGGCGAGACGGCAAAATATGGCAACATCATTTTGAAGAAAGGAGTGACTCCCATTATTGATAATGAGGGAATATGGCCAATAGGTGATAGTCATAAGTAAGCTGTTTTAGAGGATAGGAACCAGCCGGGTATCCCCTTACAGATCATGGGTGGTCTGGCAGCGATGCGCCAGGCGCGTGGAAAGGAAGCGAAGTCGATTCCATGGCGATTGCACCTCACCCGCAGTTGCCAGCGTCGCGATCACAGATTAATTAAATGGAACACCGGAGGAATTGAGTAGGGGCCGGCGGCAGTGAGAAAGTTGTTGAAAATGGATGGTAATTTGACCAGGAAGGTTTCGAGAGTAATTGGAAGCAGACGCGCTGCCAACGCGAGACTTGTCGAAACAGCCACGTCTGGATATTGAAATGTAGTCCTGTTGTAGTAGTAGCACTTTACAAGGAGTCATGATGAACAAAACCAAAAACAAAACAGCGCTCGATGTTCTCGAGAAGGATGCTCTTATCGTCATAACCGGAGCCGGGGGGTTTATTGCCGGCGCGTTGACTCGCCATTTTCATGACCAGGGTTTTACGCGCATCCGGGCCATCGATCGAAAGCCGCTGCCGTACTGGTTTCAGAGGGTGCCCGGCGTGGAATGCCTCTCGATGGATTTGCGAGAAAAGCAAAATTGTATCCGCGCAGTGGAAGGCGCCGTCGAGGTTTTCAATCTGGCGGCGGACATGGGCGGGATGGGATTTATCGAGCATTTTCGCGTGGAATGTTTGCGCAGCATCCTGATCAATACGCATCTCCTGGAGGCGGCTTATCGCGCAGGGGTGAATCGCTATTTCTTTTCCTCTTCGGCATGCGCCTACAACACGCAGCTGCAGCAGGATCCACATGTGCGTGCACTAAAAGAATCCGATGCCTATCCGGCGATGGCGGAACGGGGCTATGGATGGGAAAAGTTGATGTCGGAGATGTTCTGCCAGGAATATACGGCGGAGCGCGGCTTGAATACCGCCATCGCCCGCTTCCACAATGTGTATGGGCCTTTCGGAACGTGGGACGGTGGGCGCGAGAAAGCGCCGGCCGCCATCTGCAGGAAGGTGATCGAGGCGAAGGAATCCGGGAAGAACGAGATCGTCATCTGGGGAGACGGGACGCAGACACGCAGTTTCATGTACATTGACGACTGTGTGGAGGGGATCGACATGATCATGCATTGCGACCGCCTGATCGCGACGCCGATCAATCTCGGCTCCAGCGAATTGCTCTCCATTAACGAGCTCGTAAGCCTGGCAGAGGAAATCGGCGGCGTCAAGCTGGAGCGCAAATATGACCTGGATGCGCCGCGCGGCGTGGCCGGACGTAATAGCGATAACACGTTTATAAAGGAAGTGTTAAACTGGGAACCCACCACGCCATTCCGTGAAGGTCTTCGTAAAACGTATGCCTGGATCGAGACGCAATTCCAAGACCGTAAAGCCGGCCGGCATACCGTCGAAGAAGTCTACTAGGCCCTTTACCTTCTTACATCAGGAAAGTCATATGACTACATCACGGACGAATGAGAACACTGATGTCATCGGTAAAATCCCCTATCGAATGGCTTTCGCGGGAGGCTGGATCGATCAACCTTTCGTTTCGCAATTCAACCCGGAACCACCGGGGTCGATGGTTGTAGTATCGATAGAACCTACTATTCGTTTCATGGATCGCTGTGGGATGGCGACCAGCACGCGCGAAGTGGCGAAGCGTCTGTGGAATGGTGTTATTCCCGATCGGGCTCCTGCGGAATTGGTGCGTGAGCTGTATGCCGAGGAAAATAAGGACAAGCCGGAGCCATCCGGTTCGCAGGATATGGCGGGTTTGCTTTATCCTGGGATCAGCCGGCTGGATTATGACTTCGCCTACGAGGGAGGTATTTTTCCCGTTCACGTGGAATCGAACAACGATCCTGTTGTTGCAAGCTGGCTGGAAGATGTACTCCATCTGATTCCGGTAGCCATGAGGTCGGCCCATTACAATCCGTTGGGTGTAAAGAATCTATCCCCCGAATGGATAGCCCGTTTGGGAAAGACCGGACGAGATTGCTTTGACGCGATCCTGGCACGCGATGTTATCGGGCTTGGCGCTTCGATGAATGAATGCATGCAATGCTGGGAGACCATTCTGCCGCATACCGTTACTCATCCTGAAATCACTGTTGATTTGAAATCTCTCTTGACACGCTACCAGACGCAATACGAGGGAGCGATGTATTCCGGATGCGGTGGCGGGTATCTGTACGTAGTATCGGAAGAGAACATCCCCGGAACCTTAAAAGTCAAGATTCGGATTACGCCTCGAGATGAGTGAAAAGACCGTCTTCGTTAGCGGCAGTTTTTTCGGCATGCAATCACCGGCTATCCGTTTTTTAGAGGAGGCAGCCAAGCTGGGGAGTGTCCACGTGCTGCTGTGGGTGGACGAACCCGACGAAGCTGTGCCCCGCGGATCGATGAAATTCACAGTAGAGGAGCGTCAATACCTACTGGCAAACAACCGTTATGTATCTTCCGTGACGATCGCGGAAGAAGACGAGGGACGGCTTGACCTTCCTCTGCAGAATGAGGTCCGGCCTGATATTTGGGCGGTGCGCGAGAAAGATGACCTGGAGCCTCGGCGTGCATTTTGCGATAGGCATGACATTCAATACAGCGTCATCAAGGACAGCGACTTGGCGGGATTTCCATATCTCCCAATACCACGCAAGCCTCCCGGGAGAAAGAAAGTTGTGGTCACCGGCTGCTTTGATTGGTTCCATTCCGGCCATGTTCGCTTTTTCGAGGAGGCGTCAGATTATGGAGATCTTTACGTGGTGGTCGGAAACGACAGCAATCTGCGTCTACTTAAAGGAAAGGAGCACCCTCTGTTTTCTCAGGAGGAGCGGCGCTACGTCGTGCAATCCGTTCGATTTGTCACGCAAGCCCTGATCTCCACCGGCGCGGGATGGATGGACGCCGAGCCGGAGATCGAACGCATCCAGCCGGATATCTACATCGTCAACGAGGATGGGGATCAACCTGAGAAAAGAGAGTTTTGCAGGCAGCATGGATTGGAATACGTGGTCCTCAAGCGGGAGCCGAAACCCGGCTTACCTCGGCGGAGCAGCACGAATCTGAGGGGTTTCTAATGAGCAGGCAGAACGCCGGTGTGTTTTATGCAGTCATTATGGCGGGGGGGAGTGGGACGCGGCTGTGGCCGATGAGCCGCCGCAACCGTCCGAAGCAATCGTTGAAGCTGTTTGGAGAGAGGACGCTTTTCCAGCAAGCGGTAGATCGCCTGCAGCCGTTGTTCTCTCCGGCTGAAATTTTGGTGGTTACCAAGTCGGACCTTGTCCCCTTGTTGCGGGATCAATCCCCCGAATTGCCTGCCGAAAATTTCATCGTGGAACCGGAAGGCCGCGGGACGGCACCGGCTTTGGGTCTGGCAGCCATTCACCTGCAAAGGCGCGACCCGGAGGCGATAATGGCCGTGATGACCGCAGACCACTTCATCGCCGATGCAGCACCCTTTCGTAAGTTGCTGGCGGGCGCGCAAATCGCCGCGAGGTCCGATTATTTGGTGACGTTTGGGATCATACCCACCTTCGCTTCCAGCGGATATGGTTACATCGAGAAAGGGGAAAGCCTCCCGCTTGAATCGGATCAGCCGGTTTTTCGAGTGCAGCGGTTCGTCGAAAAGCCGGACGTCGAAGATGCGGTTCGGATGGCGGCCAGTGGAAAATTCCTCTGGAACAGTGGGATGTTCACCTGGCGTGTGAAATGTTTGCTGGATGAATTACGTCGACAAATGCCGGATTTTTATACCCAACTTATGCAGGTCGAAGCCTCATTGCAAGATCCTGAGGAATATACGACAGTCATCGGGCGAGTTTGGCCGCAAGTTGCTGAACAAACCATCGACTATGGCGTCATGGAAGGGGCGCGAAATGTGGCGGTGATTCCCACCCAGATCGGCTGGATCGATGTCGGAAGCTGGTCGAGTCTTTTCGAGTTGATGCCTTGCGATTCGCTGGGAAATGTGCTTGTCGGGCCTCATGAAACCATCAATACGCGTAACACGTTGGTGATGGGCAATGAGCGTCTGATCGCGACAATCGGGGTGGAAAACCTGGTGATTGTCGACACGGAAGATGCGCTGCTTGTTTGTTCGAGGGACGACGTGCAGGACGTGCGCCTCATCGTCAAAAATCTGAAGAGGGCCGGGCAAATCTCTTGGATTTAGGAGGATAACCATGATTAAGCTGCGGGCAGCGTATGGCGGCGCGTACATTGCCTGGGTCGATAGGAGAGTGCCGCAGCGCATCAACCCCGTTGATCCGGTAGAATTACGCCACCGCAATTCGTCCCCGCTGACCTGGAAGAATTACACCGCTGCATGGAATCGGATATTTCTTTGTATAGCGTCGATACACCTTCGAAAAACCTCCAGTAAACTATCACGGCTCAGATCTTTGTGGAAGCCTTACTTGAATTCTAATTAGAATTGAAATTGACGAATGAACGTTATTCTGGCCGATGTATTGCCCATCCAGGCTGGTCAGGCAGTCATCCAATTGGCGGGCAGGATGATAGGTTTCGGTTAATCGAGCTAACAAGCTCATCCGCTTGAGAAGGAATTCCAAAATGTGGTACTTCCCTGAAAGGCGACCGGGAGGAAGCTGAATATGAGGATAAAGACTTTCTGGCAACGCATCTCGGCTACTTCCACCTCTGAGGAATTAGATGAATTCCGGCGCGGCATGGTTTTATCCATTGCCGTGGCAATGGGATTGGTTAGTTGGCCTTTTCTGTGGGCTTCCTTACATTACCATCAAATAGGCTATTTTTGGGTGTCCGCTATGCTGGCCGTGGGCGCCATGGCGGGAGCCAGGTTGCGCGCCGCTCACCTGCGGAGGGCGCTCGTTTGCATCATTCTGACCCTCATGGGCGCGATTGTCTCCCTGAAAATATTCTACCCGGACAGCCTGGCGCAATATTATTTTCCGCTTGTGGTGATTGTAGCCGGTCTGCTCGAATCGAATTTAAGCGTCTTTGTCGTAGCTACGATAGCCGCGATTACGGCCGCAAGCGTTGCCCGCCTGCATGGCGCCGGTTGGCTTGATTATTCCGAAAGCATCACGCCGAACATTCTTATCTATTTGACCGCATTCACCATATGGTTGAGTGCGCGCCAGCTTCTGACCGCATTGAATTGGATGCGCACGGCATACAAACAGGCACATCATCTCCTTGAACAGTTGCGCGACGAACGTGCGTCGCTGGCTCGAACGCTCAAACAGCTGGAAGAAGCATACCAGCGTATTGAAAAAATGAACTACGCGTTGATAGAAGCCCACAGCGCTGCCGAGGAGGCACGCCGGCTCAAGACAGAATTTGCTGCCAATATCAGCCACGAACTACGCACACCCTTGAACATCATTATTGGTTTCAGCGAAACGATGGCCAACGCACCGGAAACCTACGCCGGCGTCACTTGGTCTCCCACGCTGCGCGGCGATGTCGATCAAATCTACCAGAGCAGTCGCCACCTGTTATCGCTCATCGACGATATCCTCGACCTGACGGCGCTGGATATGCACCGATTGGGGATAACCATTGAGGAAACCGCGATCGAGACGGTCATTGAAGAAGCTGTGGCCGTGGTACAGGACATCTTCCATGTCAAGAATCTGTACCTGCAGGTCCAGGTTATGCCAGGTTTGCCGTTGTTGCGTATCGACGCCACACGTATTCGTCAAGTGTTGATTAACCTTTTGACCAACGCCAGCCGGTTTACGACCACCGGCGGTGTCACCATCACCGCTCAACTGACGGGGCACGCCGTACAAGTGGCGGTGGCCGATACCGGCATTGGAATAGCGCCGGAAGACGTCGATAAGGTCTTTGATGAATTTGGCCAGGTGGACAGTTCCATCCGCCGCAAACAGGAAGGTTCAGGTTTAGGTGTCCCTCTTAGCAAACGCCTGGTTGAACTGCATCACGGGCGGATGTGGCTGGAGAGTCAACCGGACCAGGGATCGACGTTTTATTTTACCCTGCCGACACTCGATCAAATGCAGCCGGTGCGGGAACAGAGAAAATTAGATAAAAGTCCGGCGGCCTTGCCGGGTCATAAAACTGTGTTGATGGTTGAACCTGACCCAATGCTGCTTAACATCGTGCGACGCCACTTGAACCAGTGCGAGGTAGTCAAAGTTGATCGTCCGACAGGCCTGACCGAGTTGACTGAGCAGTATCACCCCACCGCGCTCATTATCGATCACCAGGACGCAGCTGGCGACGTGCCAGACTTCTCCGTATCACCGGATTTACCCGTCATACTGGTTCGGCTGCCCAATCAAATGCATAATGCGCAAGCGCTGGGTATCCGAGAATTTCTGATCAAACCCATCACGCGAGAGCGATTGCTCGAGGCCATCGCCGAAATAGGACAACCAATGCGCAGTGTGCTCATTGTTGCTGAAGATCCGGCCTTGGTGGAATTGGTCAGCCGTATGCTGCAAGTTGGCGGCTCTTACCGCATCCTCAAGGCCTGGGACGAGACGGAGGCTTTGGCACTCCTGCGGCGCGAGAAGATTGACCTGGTGCTGTTGGATTGGCTGATGGCGGAAGTCACCAACCTGACGATGTTGCAGGAGATCCAGAGTCAACCCGAATTAGCCGACATCCCCGTGATCGTGCTTGGAAGCGAATACCCCGACACGCAGATGCCGGAAGGAGGCTTGGATTTACGGCTGGTCCGGTCTGAAAAAGCGTCGGTGGCGGAAATGGTCAAATATCTGGATATTCTGGTGGGGGCATTGCCTCTGCGGGGGCTCCCGGCTTTATCAGCTGTTCAACCTGTGCCAGCAACGTCAATCGTTCCACCGGTTTCTTGAGATAAGCGTGCGCTCCCAGCGACAAGGCCAGTTTGGGCTCCTTGAGCACCGAACAGATAATAATTGGCGTGGCGGCCGTGGCTGGGTTATCTTTCAAACTACGTAATACCTGCCAGCCATCCAGATTGGGCATCATTACATCGAGTATGATCACCGCGGGGCGGGTTTCGATTACGAGCTCCAGCACCTCTTCCCCGCCGTTGGCCATAATTACTTCGAAATGCCGGGGCGTCAGGTATCTTTCAAATAACTGCAGGATGGCCGGATTATCATCGATGACCAGCACGCGGGTCTGATCGGCCATCGGCAGGCGGATGTTTACCTTCCAATCCTTATTTTCCCCGCTTTCCACGGATAAAGATCCCCCTTGCCGCTGAATCAGCAGGCGTGGAGCTTCCCATGCGTCATCCGCGGGACGGGCAGCATCAGCCGATTTGCAAAGCAGCTGTATCTCGATGAATTTTTCTTGCTGGACGGCGGTCAGGGATATGGCGCTGCGAGTATGTTGTATGAGCAAGCGCATCGTCATGAGTAAAGCTTGCCGGGAGAGCGTCGTATCCACATAAACCAAGGCCAACGAATTCGGCAGATCAACGTGCACATCGGCCTGCCCTTCTTCCCGGGCAGCTTTAAGCAAGCTCAAAGTATCATTCACCAATGTATGTACGTCACAAGCTTGTCGGGAAAGTTCCCACTGTTTCAACTCGTTTTCCAGATCCGGTGCAGGTACGGCAGACGCCGATTCCGCCGGGGGCGCAGCTTCTGTCTCTAAGCCATGACGTGCCCACACAATTGAGGCCAGCGCTTCCAGTCCCTTTTGGATTTCACGCTGAAGTTGGCGCCGGCTCAGACTCAATTCGCTTTCAACTTGCCCTAAGACCATGCCCTGCACATACCGGTAGCGGAGAGCCAGGTAACTGCGCCATTCCGGCGAGCGGGAAGGTTTGCCCTGTGGCGGGCGGAGTGCTTCAATCGACTCCTTCAGCAGGCTCCTCAATTCTTGGGCGCGCGTCGAGCGGTGTGTTGTGGTTACACCGGCGATGTGAGTCAGTAACGGGTGTACTTCCAGATAGGCGGTGTCGTACAAGTGCTCCAGGGCGTCTCTGATCGAATGTTGGAATTCTGAGGATTTCATTAGCGTGGCGCTACTCTGGCACGAACCTGGCGTATAGCAGGACGAAAAGTGTATATCGTAGATATTAGAAACGGATCGTAGCACATCCTAAGTCATTGGTCAATATTCACTTGCCGTTCAACGCTTTTTCAAGATTAATACAAGAGATGGTGTTATACGGCGAAAGCGAAGGATGAATGAAAAAGGCACGCTCGAGACCGATGCCTTATTCACATCCAGCAGTGCGCACCGACACCACACTGACGAGTCCTCTTGAAAAAGCCACGTAGTGCACGAAGGAAGGAGGTTCGCGTCGTCAGTTGTAAGCTACCTGATTTGATGTAATTTAAATTCAACTCCCATATTCATTTCATTCAAGGAGGAGATAAGAATGTTCAAGCAAATTTGGAAATACTTGGGTCTATTCGTTCTTGTATCAATCTTCGTGGTTGCCTGTGGTAAAACCGAAGCACCCGCAGAAATCACCTACGATGAGAATGCCCCCATCACCGTCTGGATCGACCAGGACCGCCAGCCGTACATCGACGCTTACAAGGCGGCGAATCCAGACAAGGCCGATCTCATCGAGGAGGCCATCGTCGATCGTGAGCAGTTCCCGTCCAAGGTTCTGCTCTTCAACAACACCAATCAGGGCTGGCCGGACGTGGTCTTTGGCGAGCCGCGGTTTGTCGGCCGCGTTGCCGATGCGGCGCACAATTTCCCACTCGACCTCAAGCCGTGGGTCGATGCAGATGTGTTGAATAACTACGACGGCATGGCCGGCTGCACCTTCGGCGATCAGATCTTCTGTGTGCGTAACGACCTGGCACAGTACGTGCTGTACTACAACAAACCGCTCATGGATGAGTTTGGCTACGCCGTCCCCACCACGTGGGAGGAGTACCAGGATCTCAGTGACAAGGTGGCCGCGGAACATCCCGGTTATCTGTTGGGCACCTTTGGCGACGGGTGGACGTTCCTTGCCTACTTCGACCCCAGCGGCTGCCCGTCCCACGAACTGGTGGACGACAACACGTTTAAAGTCGATATGAGCGACGGGCGCTGTGTGCGCGCCGCGAAGCTGGTGGACCACATGATCGCTAACAAGACACTGTGGAACACCGATTACTTCGATGCGACATTTGTACAGCAGCAGAATGACAACAAAGTTTTGATGGTGCCCATGGCTTCATGGGCGTGGGGCGTCTTCAACGGTACGTACTACTTGACCGCGGAGCATCAGCTGGGTGTTTCGCCTCCACTCAAATGGGAGGACCAAGAGCAAGCGATTGACGTAGCACAGGGCGGCTCGGGGTGGATGGTTTCACGCCACACTAAAAATCCCAAGCTGGCCACAGAGCTGATCGTATGGCTCACCACCAATGAGGATTTGTGGTCGACCATCCCCAACTTCCCGGCCTACAAGCCTATTCAGTCTTTGTTCCAGGACCAGGTCTCCGGCAACGACATCTTTGCCAATGATCCGTTCCCGGCAATGCAGGAAGCGGCGGGTCTGCTCGGGCCTTTGGACAAATGGCCGCGCTTCGACCTCATTTCCCCGTTGACCGAGGTAGTAAAGGGCGCCTATCAAGAAAACGCGACGATCGAATCGGTTTTGAACATGGTGGCCGAGAAGTTAACGCCGCTGGCGCAAACCGAGGGATACGAAGTCGTCAATCAATAGTAGTATCTGAGTGACTCAGTTTTTTTCCTTCTCCCGGACCCCTTCTCGTCCGTACAGGGCGAGAAGGGGCAACGGGTGAAGGTCAGAAAGCCGCTATACCTCTCCTGGCATAGCCGTGAGAAGCGCCGTTGGGAAGAGGGAGGCTGAAAGGAGTCTCACATGACCAATCAGACAATAAAGGCTGACATGAGGACAAGTCGGAGATGGCGTCGCAATCTGAGTGCCTATCGGTTTGTGCTGCCGTATTTGATATTCATGCTGGCCTTTGGTCTCGGTCCGGGGATATATGCGATTCTGATCAGTTTTGCTGATTTCGAGTTTGGCGTGCCCGATTATTTTGCCGCGGGGTTACAAAACTACGTGACGGCCTTTACCGACTATCGCTTCGGCTTTACCATGGGAAATATCGCCGAATTCCTGGTGGTTTCGGTGCCGCTGGGTATCGCGCTGGTCGTTCTGATCGCGCTCTTGTTGCACATGCGTCATGGAAGGCTTTCATCCACGATGCGCACGCTCTTTTTCATCCCGGGCTCGGTCACGGGACCAGCACTCTTGCTGCTGGCCATTTTCATGTTTTCCCCATTGATGAGCCCCTTTGGCTCCCTTCTGCGTGCGCTTGGCTATGACAGTTTCGATGCCCTCATTGCACCGCAGCGTCTCCCCGTAATCTTCACTATTATCGGGTTCTTCTCCGGTGCAGGAATGTGGATTGCCATCCATTACGGCGCTTTGGAAGGCATATCTCATGAAGTGCTGGAAGCCGCCAGGATTGACGGCTGCAACGCCTGGCAACAAGCCATGTACATTAAATTCCCGTTGATCCGGCCCTATATCATATATCAATTCATCCTGATTTTTGCCGGAAATGTGCAGCTGTTTGTGGAGCCGCAGCTGCTGGGCACAACCTGGATCATGGCCAATGTGCCGCAGCAATGGTCGCCAAACCAGCTTGCCTATTCTTTTGCATTTGATTTGGGTAATTTCGGCGCCGCCGCTGCGTTATCGTTGTTGATGCTGCTGGTGGGTCTGGGCGCCGCCTATCTCGTCGTTCGGTTGACCGGCTTTTTCGATATCAAAGCCTGAGCGTACTTATAAAACACGCGAAGGAGAAATGCGCTATGTCTACACTGAAAACCGTACCCTCGGAAATCCCGCCATCTACCCTGCAGCAGGTGAAAACGATCAGCCGCCGGGTATTCGCGGATATGGGACCTCTCGGCTACTTCTTGCGTTGGGCGATATTGCTGATATTTGTCTTTTACTTTGGCTTACCCCTGCTCTGGCTGCTGTTGGCCCCTTCCAAGGACCAAACCGCGATCATCACGCAGAGCCCGCTATCGTTTGGGAACTGGGCAACGGTTCTCGAGTCCTGGAGCAACGTAAACCAATATGTACATGGCGAGATCTGGGTATGGTTTAAAAACTCCATCATCTACGTAATGTCGTCGCTGGCCGTTGGTTTGGTGATAGGAATTCCGGCAGGTTATATCCTGGCGGTGGCGCGTTTCACCGGCCGAAAAATCCTGCTATGGCTGACGCTCATCACCATGCTCTTGCCCTCCTCCGCGATGGTCCTGCCCTTATTCCTGGAGTTGAATTTGGTGCATTTGATCAAGACCGTATGGGCCGTCATCCTGCCGGCTTGTTTCTTTCCATTCGGCGTATATCTGACCTACGTCTACTACAGCTCCAACCTGCCGACGGATCTGTTGGATGCGGCGCGGGTGGATGGCTGTTCGGAGTGGCAGTTGTTCAGGCATATCGCTCTGCCGCTGGCCAAACCTCTCTTGGGCCTGCTGGGATTCATCAGTTTCAATATCAACTGGAACAATTTCTTTGGCCCTTATGTGATGCTGAACAGCAACAAACTCTTCAACCTGCCCGTAGGCCTGCAAACGATGATCGCCGGCACGTCGGCTATCCGGCCCGGTTTCAATACAACCCCAGGGATGCTAAAATTCCAACAAGCCGACGCAGCCATGGCCGGATTGATCATGATCGTACCCGTTGTGATCGTCTTTCTTTTCGCCCAACGGTACGTCATAGCCGGCGCTTTCACCGGTTCGGTGAAAGGCTGAGCTTTATCGCGTGTGTCTGCGCTCTTGATGGAGGATGCACGGTGTGAGTTCGACTTCCGATGTAAACGATACGGCCTGCATAAGCTATGTGTGCTGCGACGAGGCGCTCCCTTACCAGGGAGCGGCTCGCGAAGACGAGCTGCGCCGTGCTGCGCCACGCTCTGGCGGCGGTGCTCCGCCCTGGTCTGCGTCCGCATCCGGAAGGTCTTTCCTGAGACAGCTTCTATCTGGTTTTGTCGTGTTCTGCTTTACGGTTCTTCTGCCGGCTTGCGCTCGCACCAACTCAATTGCATCTTCTGCGACACCAGCCATTTCGGCGAGCACCGCCGAGCAGGGCTTGCCGCTGGCCAGCCCTGAGCGAATGGCCACTTATACAGCACAAGCGTCTACACCCATCTCATCTATGAATAATATCGTGCTGCGCTCTCCAGAGGTCAACGCTGATCGAACGG
Organism: Anaerolineales bacterium; assembly: GCA_037382465.1. Lineage (NCBI taxonomy): Bacteria > Bacillati > Chloroflexota > Anaerolineae > Anaerolineales > Anaerolineales bacterium. The sequence continues at coordinate 48,178 of JARRPX010000005.1, forward strand.
TTACTTTGCGGCTGTTTGCCCCCAATGCAGCCAGCGTAACCGCCACAGGAGATTTCGGCGATCTCATCTTGACAAAAGATGCGCAGGGTATCTGGTCCGCGACCACCGAGCCTCTGGAGCCTGCTGTCTACATCTACCACTTCGATGTCGATGGCGTGCAAATGGCCGATCCATACAATCCAGACAATAAAGGAATCTCCGAATCCCTCTTCATAGTCCCCGGCGATCCGCCCATGCCCTGGGAACTGCGGAATGTACCCCACGGCGATGTTACTCAGGTGCTTTACTTCTCCCAGGTTTTCAACACCCATCGTCGCTTCTTTGTCTATACTCCACCGGGATACGATGAAACTGCAAATAAGCTGCCCGTGCTTTACCTGCTGCATGGTTATTCCGATGATGATTCTGCATGGACCATCGTCGGGAAAGCCAACCTCATCGCCGACAGCCTGCTGGCCGACGGGAAAATCGAGCCCATGCTGATCGTCATGCCGTACGGCCAGTTCGACAGCCATGTAACGATAGAACATTGTCTCGATGACGATTTCCAGGAAAAGTACGAGAAACAGATCCTCACGGAGATCATTCCCTACGTTGAGCAGGCATTTCACGCGGCTCCGGACGCCCAGCATAGGGCCATGGCTGGCCTATCGATGGGCGGCTTCCAGGCGGCGATCATCGGCTTGAATCACCCGGAGATTTTTTCCACCATCGGTATCTGGAGTCCCGCCTTCTTCGGCAATCCCTCTGTGCTCCTTGGGAGACTCGTCGCTGCACCGGACGATCTCAAGCATTCATTTCTTTATGTTCATGTGGGTGTGGGCCAGGAAGACTCTCTCCTGGCCCGCAGCTATACGATCGACGAATTTCTTACACAACAGGATATCGCCCACGAGTTCACTGTCACTCCCGGAACGCATAGTTGGGTAGTCTGGCGCGGCTACCTTGTCGATTTCCTTCCTAGATTCTCCACTGCCGCCCAATGATTCGGTTCTCATTGCGAGCACCTGGCTGGGGCGGGAAGGAATAATCTGTGAATCGAAGTGCCACAATATCCGCGTATCGATTCGGCGCGATGTGCGTTGAATGTGCACCGGAGTCGAGATTCTGTAACGCCGGACCCTTTCTTTACCTCGACGGCACGCCGGACAGGCCGGGAGTACACCACGAGTTTCTGCCTCGAAAATCCCGGACTTTTCCTGTGAAAGCGGCGCAGGAATATGATCGGCGTAAATTGCCGGATGAGCGATCGACGGGATCTGAGCCAATGTCCCCCAAATCCATCATAACTTGAAAAGGCACTTATGAAACCACAAAATAACTTATTGGCCGACTTGCTTGACCTGGATGCACCTGAAGCCTCGCACGATGTCTTATGGTCTGTAGGCACACCGCAAACCATTCGAGTTCAGGAAGGTCAGGTTGGTATCGAATTGGAATTTATTGCGCAGGCTTTGGTCGAAGAAGGGATCAAGCCGGATAAAAGCATCCCGCCGAAGAAGCACACTTTGTGGGTGCGTGCCTACGGAGAGGAAATCATCCGTCTGACGATTGATTTTAATGGCGATGAATTGTGCACCGACGACAACAACGTGATGTTGGATATCGACGACGAGCTCGAACGGTTGCCTTTGTCGGTAGATAAGGACTCTCAAGACTGGAAGGTCATTGATTCCAAGGGAAAGATGCGGATGGAAATCATTACCCAACCCCCATCAATCAAGCATTGGAGCGACCAGATTCCCGCCCCGCCAGAAATCCTAAATGCAACGATATACCCGGATGGTTCAACCGCCGTGCTGCTTGAGCCCTATGATATTTTTACACCGGGACAGCGCGAGTCCTTTCCGCTAGCTTGTATCGAACGCAGAAAACGCCCGCATCGGGCAGCGTTTGCCTTCCACGCTTCTACGGATGAAAAAACCGCAGGAACAGGAGAGCGTTTCGCGCCCATGAATCTTTCCGGGCGGACGTTGGTTCTGGAAAATGCGGACGCTCTGGGGGTCAACAATCGACGCTGTTACAAGAACGTGCCTTTTTATGTTTCCAATCGTCCCTATGGTCTCTTGATTCTGACCTCTGCGCATACACGATTGTCTTTGGCTGATATATCTACCCGGGTCAATCAAGCAATGGTGGAAGATGGTCTACTTGATCTGTTTGTAATTGGTGGAAAGAATGTTGAACGAATTCTTCATAACTACCGTCTACTGACCGGCTTCCCACATGAAGTGCCCGTGTGGTCGTATGGGATTTGGATGGGGCGAATGACGTATTTCAGCGCTGACGAAACTCGTCAGGTTGCAGCACGTTTGAGGAAGGAAGCGTTCCCTTGTGATGTAATCCATATCGATACCGGGTGGTTCGACAAGGACTGGATTTGCGACTGGAAATTCAGCCCGCGCACGTTCCCCGATGCGCAAGATTACCTGAAGGAGATGCGTTCAAACGGGTTTCGCATCACCCTTTGGCAGCTTCCCACAGTCAGTGAAGAGACAGATTTATTCGCGCCGGCCCTGGAGAAAAAATATATCGCCAGCGACAACAATATTGTTAGCAGCCGTTCAAATTTTGGCGAACGAGGACTCGCCGCGACGATTGACTTCACGAATCCACGCGCCATCGAATGGTACCAGGGGCTGCTAGAAAAATTGTTGTTGATGGGCGTGGCTGCCATCAAAACGGATTTTGGTGAAACCATAGACCTTCAGGCACACTATCAGGGAATGGATGCGATGTTATTGCACAATCTCTACTCTTTGCTCTATCAAAAGGCGGCCTTTGAAATAACCGAAAGAGTCACCGGAGAAGGGTTGATCTGGGCCAGATCTGGCTGGGTTGGCAACCAGCGCTATCCGGTGCATTGGGGAGGGGATGCCGCTTCTACTTGGGACGGGATGGCGGGTTCATTACGCGGCGGTTTGCATTTGGGTTTGTCGGGCTACGCTTTTTGGGCTCACGATATTGCGGGTTTTCATGGTTTACCCAACTTTATGAATTGCTGGCCCACAGATGAGTTATATATGCGCTGGACGCAATTTGGTGTATTTTCTTCCCACATTCGCTATCATGGCGCTTCTCCTCGTGAACCATATGAATACCCTGCGATTGCCGACGTTGTGAGGCAGTGGTGGAACCTGCGCTATTCCCTTATTCCGTATCTCGTGGAACAAGGACGGCGGATAGTGCATACCGGTTTGCCCATGCTGCGGGCATTAATTTTCCACCACGACGATGATCCCATGTGCTGGCACATCGATGATCAATACTACTTTGGAGATGCTTTTTTGGTTGCGCCGATCATGAATGACGCTGGCGTTAGAGATGTATATCTTCCGTCGGGAAAATGGATTGATTTTTGGACAGGAGAACTGCTGGAAGGCAGCCAATGGATAAAGGATATTACGATGCCGTTGGAGCGTATGCCGGTCTACGTCAAGTTTGGAGCTAAAGTGCCTGTCTATCCGCTTCGTGTTCAGTGTACGGATGAAATCGACTTGTCCAAGGCGGTCAACATCATTTTTAATGACCGCTATCTGGGATTGGGAAGCTCTGTTCTGTCGAATGTTGTGGAATTGTAAGCGCAGTCATTCAGGATAATTAACAGGAACTTATCCTGCGATAGTAGCGTATCGCTAGAAATATGCTGGATTGCACGGTTATTTCGAGATGTTACCTACCAGTTTGCCTGTGCATTCACCCAGCTACTGGGACTCTCCCGTCTCCAGGCGTGTGAACCGAACGGAATAAACCAGTTGTTCGATGAATTCGATGGATTGCTTTTCGGGCAGACGGATGTTCATGGCCTCGAAATACTTGCTGTATCCTTCAGGAAGCATGATGACAATGACAGTCTCGTCCGGCCAATCCGGTCCCATAGTACTCTGCGGGTTATAGACCAGGGCATATACACCGTCCGGGTGCAAGATGATCTTCAGCGGCTCGACCTCGAATTCCCTGCCGTCGATGAAATCCAGGTAATAGGCGCCGCGCGTACGTCGGAAACGAATCACATCGGCGGGAGTTTCGCTGATGTAACCGATGTGGTCGCTGGCGACCGCGCTGGCGAAAAATTCCTGGAATCGCCCTGCGTTTGACGGACTGACTGCATCGATGGTCCAATAGATACTGGAGAAAGTGGGCCACCTGTCCCAGCGCGGCGAGTGGCACAACAGGTAAGTGTATTCGTATCGATAATTGCCAGTCGGTGGTGGATACTCGAATTCGACACCAAGTTCCTCGCTCTCGAAAATTAGCAGGCCCCGCTCCGAATAGCGGGGTTCGATCGCCTGTGGTTCACAGCCTTCTGCCTCGAGCCAGTTCGAGGGTGTCGGGCTTTCAGTGGGAGGTAGGGTTTCGGTGGGTTGTGCCTCTGTGACTCCCGGCGTGGCCGTGGGGGTTTTTGTAGCGTCGGGTTCGATGGTGGGAAAATCGATGTGTATGGGCGTCGCCCTGCCACTGCAGGCAGTGAGCAGTGTGACCAGAAGGAGCGAGAAGATCGGAATCTTGTGTTTCATAGCGTTAATCCTTTTGGCGAATTATCTGGTTGACTTCGATGCAAGTCTACGCGGCACATGTTACGAGCCAATGACGGATATACTTGAGTTCGGAAACACGGTATTACAGTCCAGTAACAGGCTTTCATCCGGAGGAAAGTGCCGGACGCTCGTGTACCCCGTAAAACACGTTCGTTCCGCAATCGTTGCGAAGCCCGAGTGACGGCTTGTCTTTTCCACATCTCTCCCAAACAATAGCGTATGGCGTCCTTGCAGACGTTGTTAATCAGGCTCCGCGTCGGAGGCGGGCAAATCGCTGTTTACTAAAAAGCCCGGCAAGATTATAGGTGAAATCGCAAGCAGGCGTGCTGAAAAGGGCGATCGATTAATGGGCAATTCCATTGGAACTCAGGATGGATATAGTTTTTCACCATACACCTAATAGATTAAAATCTTACCCATGATATCGAAAATCGAGAATAGAAGAATCATCCTGATCGCCTTTCTGATGTTCGTCGGGCTGGGACTGTCGGCCGGACTGCTCGGCGTGGCCTGGCCCTACATGCAGGACGAATTCAACCTGGAGCTGGATGCTGTCAGTGTGCTGTTTCTGGTTCAAACCATCGCGTACACGCTGGCGAGTTTCATCATCGGACGGATCATGGCGCGTTTGGGCAGCGGCACGATCCTGGTCGGCGGCATCTTGATCCTGGCGCTGAGTATGTTTGCCATTGCGGCCTCTGCGACCTGGGTTCTGATCGTCGCGTTCGGACTGATCGCAGGATTCGGCAGCGGCGTCATCGACGCCGGACTGAATCTGTATGTCACCACCTATCATTCGGCGCGGGAAATGAACTGGCTGCATGCCAGCTTTGGGATCGGTATTACCCTTGGTCCGCTGCTTATGACCTACTGTGCGCTGCAGCTGAAGTGGCAGATCGGTTATGCCATTACCGGGGCTGTACTGGTCGTCATCCTGGCGCTGCTCATCGTGAACCGCCACCTGTGGCGAAATGAGGGTTTCCAAAGCGCGGAGAACACACCGGTTCGCCGCGCCGGCTTCAGCCAATCACTGCGCCTGCCGGTGCTGTGGTTCAGCATGATTACGTTCCTGGCTTATGTGGCGATGGAGATCGGCATCGGACAGTGGGCCTATACCCTGCTGACTCAGGCACGCGGCATTGCGCCGGAAATCGCGGGCCTCTGGGTCAGCATTTATTGGGGCGTGTTTACCGGCGGAAGAATACTCTTTGGTTTCGTTGCCAACCGCTTAGATGCCACCCGGTTGCTCCGCGGGTGTTTGCTGGGGGCCGTAGTAGGGACGTTCATGTTCGCATGGAACCCGCTGCCGATCATCGGGTCAATTGGCCTGATTGTTGTCGGGTTCGCCGAAGCGCCGATCTTCGCAATGCTGATGATGACCACCCCGCAGCGCGTCGGATTGGAACATGCCGAAAACGGAGTCGCTCTGCAAATGGCCAGTGTCGGACTGGGGTCGGCTATTCTCCCCGGCTTGATCGGGACGATTGGTATGCACTTCGGTCTGGAGACGATGACGGCAACTTTTACGGCGGTGGCTATCGTCGCCTTTGTTTTCCACGAGCTGGCCCATCTTACTCGAAGTCCGGTTCCGGCTGCGGCGCGGGCCACGGATGACGAGACGAAAACTTCGTCCGAATGTACCTCTTAACATTGCCCGAGAGCTGATGCGGATCTTGGGTTCCATATGTCTATCGTTTTTCCTTTTACGGGTCCACGCTCTTTTTTCGTGAGGCCTGCCTGCGGTAAATCGAATGTAAAGACAATCGAAGCTGGCCTGGCCTGGTGTATGATGTAAAAGGTGGTCCGTTTGGTTTCCAAGACACGCAAGTATGTGGGAGGCAATCATGTTTTACGACGGCCTGATGACCGAGGAAGAACGTGACCTTCAACAGGAGGTCAGGCAGTTTGTGCGCGAGGAGGTTCCCCACGATCTGGTGAGAGCTTTGGATCGTGATGAGATTCAATATCCGCGTGACTTTGTCGAAAAGCTGGCCGCCCACAACCTGCTGGGGCTTCGTTTCGACCCAAAATGGGGTGGACGCGGTCTACCCTGGACGGCCGAAGTGATCGCGGAAGAAGAAATCGGCGTCCTGGGAACTACATTGGGCTGTGCCTTCGTGATGCCCTCCATCGTGGGAGAGGCGCTGCACGTATTTGGAACGGAGACGCAAAAGGAACGTTTCCTGCGGCCCATCCTCGAAGGCAAACTCGTCAGCGCGGAAGCACTCACCGAGCCCCGAGGCGGCTCGGACTTTTTCGGCGCCACGTCGCGGGCGGAATTGAAAGGTGACCGCTTCGTGGTCAACGGTCAAAAACGTTTCATCGTGGGCGCTACGGAAGCCGATGTGTTCCTGGTTTACTGTCGAACAAACTTTCAGGAGCAGGCACACAAGCACCGCAGGATCAGCGCCATCCTGGTCGAACGAGGGCCCGGGGTAAAAACGGAGTACGTGTATGGTCTCATGGGCACGCGCGGGGGAGGTACGGGGCGATTGGTGTTCCGGGACGTCGAGGTTCCCAAAGAGAATCTCATGGGCGAACTGCACGGCGGCGTGGACGTCTTCAATCAAATGATGATTCCGGAACGTTTGACCTCTGCGGCCGCGAGCCTGGGTGTGCGGGCGGCGCTGGAAGTGGCGGCCCGGTATAGCGATAAGCGGCGGGCATTCGGTCAGCGAATCCGACGCTTCCAGGGCGTCAGCTTCAAGATCGCGGACGCCATCACCCAACTGGATGCGGCTCGAGCCATGGTGTATATGGCGGCACGAGCCGTGGACAGCGGATCCCCGAATTGCAGACGGCTGGTGAGCCAGGCGAAGAAATTCGCCACGGATACAGCCTGGAACGTATCCAACCTGGCCATGCAGATCACAGGCGGCATCGGCTACACCGATGTGTATCCGATTGAAAAGATGGTCCGGGACTTCCGCCTCTCCCAGATCTGGACCGGGACGAACGAGATCATGAATCTTTTGATCCAGCACGAGTACTACAAAGAGGTTCTGGAAGGCAGCAGCAATCGGCGCAACATCGAGTTAGATGCAGCAAGCCACGATGCGCAAGCGGAGAAATGCTTTACGGACGAGGATATGTGGCTCGTTCATGGAACGTAAAGAACCGGGATTAGATTTTCTCCGTCGGGCACGATGACGTCGGCTTGTCCGAGCGTGATGCTGTCTCGTTACATCCCCGGCATCACCTATTCCTGCACAGAATCCCACCAATCCTGCCAGGCATCGGCATCCAGACCGAAAGACTGGCCGGTAATCCGCACCAGGGCTTCAGAGGCGAGGTCGGCTCGCGCCTCGCTGCCGGTGCGCAAGACATCGATCAATGCGGGTACGGCCTCGCGCGCCGCCGGCCCAATATCCTCGAGGGCGATGATTGCATCGACTGCTGCGCAGGAAGACGAGAGTATGGCTTGCGCCAGGAGGGGAACGGCCTCTTTTGCCGCGGCGCCGAGCCTCCCCAGAGCAAATGCGGCATTGCCGCTGACCCAGCATTGGTTGGCCTGATCATCGTTTTGAAATGCCTGCATGAGAACGGACACGATGTCGCTCGTCTCGAGCCCGGCGGCTCTGGCTTCCGATCGCTCGACTGCCATGACGATTCCCAGGCGCACTTCGGGGTCTTGCTCTGCCAGGCCTGCATGCAAGGCGGGCTGTCCCCATAGTTGGAGCAGGTTACCCAGCAATGCCCCTGAAGAAGTCAGGTAGAACGGTGCGCCGCTGGGCTCTTCTTCACAGGTATTGGCGGAGGCGACGAAATGGGGTTCTTCGGTCACCGTAAACGAGGCCGTGTTCACGCTCTGGTATCCTTCGGCGGCAAGGGTCGCCCGGCTCGTGGCCGTGGCGCCTGTATAGCAGCGACCAAGATTGTTGTACGTTCCACTCAACGCCTGAGCCGTGATGTCGATCGAAAGCTGAGCGTCACACTCGTCACCGGATCCGACAGCTTCGATCCCCATTCGGCCCAGCACGCGGGAGAGAAGTGCGTCCACCGGTAACGAGAAGTCGCCTTCCACGTTGGTGTAGGTTTGATGGATCTCCAGGCATACCGTGTATATGCCGGCGGATTCCCAAGCAGGGACTTGTATCGGCATGGGTGTTGAGGTGCTGGTTGGAGTGGGTGTGTTGGTGGGTGTGTTGGTGGGCCTTGAAGTACTCGTCGCCGTTGGCGGATTCGTCCGGGTCGCGGAGGGGGAAATTCGCGCATCGACGACCTGACTGGCCGCCTGTTCTGAAGACGGTGCACAGGCGACCAGCAACATCCCGATCAGAAATAATTTCGGCAGTCTGGACAGGCAGCAGTGGAACGGCATAGGTCTAACTCCTTTACAGATCGAGTGCGTGGTCACACAAGAAATGATACTGTAATCTCCCCTCGTCGAGCAGTGACTTATCCGCATTTATGTACGTCGATCGTGTGGGAGGTGTTGCTGCGTTGTTGATGTGAACGAAGCGATAACGCAGCAAGCCGCCTTTTAATACCCCGTAATTGTCCTTTTCGCAAGATGATGGTATGCGTCAGATTGTAAGAAGCCAAGGTGCAAAGACCAATCGATCGGATTGATATCGCGTCGGAATCCGGTATGGATAAGGTTCTTTCCTTTTTTACGCCGAAACGATCCCGACATCGCATGAAAACCACAGGTAATGCGTATGTTAATCGTCCTCTGATCTGCGGTATCGGATCATATAATCATCCTCGAAGTTCCCTTATTTATCCGCTTTTGATATCAAAGGGGTTAAAAATGGCCGCAAGAACCCGTCAAAAGCCGTTCTTCTACTTTGCCGCATGGACGCTGCTGGGCACGATTTCCATCCTCATTGGTTTTGCCCTGCTTCGCCTGCTCGTCCCTCCTGCGTCGGGCAAGGTCAACCTCGTTGTTGAAACCATTCTTGGGGTGCTTGGATTCGGGATCCTGCTTCCATTGGTCCAGTGGATCGTCCTGAGCAGATTCCTTTCGAATGCATATTGGTGGCTGATCGCTTCATTCACAAGCCTTTTACTGGGATTGTCGATCGACTTGCTCGTGACGCGGTGGATCACGTATCCAATTCCCGGCGCATTTTCGATCGGCATGTCCACCGCATTCGGGTTGATCACAGGCACTGCCCAATGGGCGTATCTACGCCATCATTTTTCGAAGGCAACCATTTGGATATTTGCAAGTGCGCTCGGTTGGGGCTTGACGTCGATAGCTGCGGGGACGGATATTGACAGCTTCTTCGCGCAAGTGCTGTTTGGGTTGATCCCGGCACTCTTTACAGGATCGGCGCTGTTCTATTTGATGAGCGCATCGCCTCACCAATCTTCTGATGGGCTCAGCGGTATCTCATAACGGTTCACCGGTGTGGGGCTAGTTCGCCCCGATGTATCCAAGATCGATGGAACAAGATGGAGGTGAAAAGTGAGAGTGCGCATCGGCCTACTTTGTGTGATTTTCGTGTTTGTGTCGAGCGGTTGTCGGCATCTGGCCACAACTACTCCGTACGCAACGGAGGATTTCCAATCGGAATTCCACATTATCGATCGCCATCCGCCTGCAAACCAGTGGCATCAAGGTAAGTTGAGCTGGTTGCCGGGTTTCAGCCTGGATACCGAAAATCCCATGATGATGGACCTGCGGTCTGCAGACGTTTCTGGTTTGAATTTAACGGGTGAATGGAGCGTCCTTCAATATGCTGCCTTCGACAGCAATACCATCTGGCCAACAGAAGATCGAATGCCGCCTGAATTTGATAAAGATCTGATAATGGAACTGGGCAAGAATCCTGGATTGGGCGTTCGGAGCCTTCACGCTCGGGGAATCACCGGACAAGGTGTGGGAATAGCCATTCTCGACCAAACATTGTTAATTGAGCACGTAGAATATGCAGATCGAATTCAGCTTTATGAAGAGATTAATTACGAACCGGAATTTCCAGCCGCAATGCATGGCCCTGCTGTAACCTCACTCGCAGTTGGCAAAAACACAGGGACGGCTCCGGGAGCAAGTGTCTATTACATCGCAGTGAATGTGACAGATCCATCATCGATGCCCTCCGACATGAAGCGTAATTTTCAATATCTAGCTCAAGGTGTGCGACGCATTATCGAAATCAATCGACTATTGCCCGCAAGCCAGAAAATTCGAGTGATCTCAACAAGTATTGGGTGGAATCCAGAGGAGATTGGATATGAAGATATAACGGCCGCAGTTGAAGAAGCGAACGAGGAGGGAATTCTCGTAATCTCCGGCAGGATGTATTTGACCTATGATTACCGATTGTACTGGTTGGGCCGCTACCCGTACGATGATCCTGATTCCTTCGATTCCTACGGACTTTGTGTGTTATGTGCAGAAGTTACTCCCGACGATCCTGCTTTGGAAAACAGTCTATTGATTCCCATGGATTCCAGGACCGTTGCGGGTTTTACGGGGGTCGAGGACTATGCTTATTTCAGCGTTGGGGGCGGCAGTTGGACCATGCCTTATCTGGCGGGGGTGTATGCACTTGCCGTGCAGGTTGACCCGTCGATCACGCCGGATGATTTCCTGGAATTGGCGGTTGAAACAGGCCGTGTGCTTGAAATTACGCGCGGCGACGAGTCGTTCATCCTGGGGACGATCATCGATCCGGTTGCGCTAATCGAAGTGTTAATCAAGTGACATGATCAGGCACTAGGGAAAGATATCCTGCAGATGGCTCATGCTGCTTGTCGATGATATTGGCGGCCATAATGACCAGGATTGGCATGACAACACGCGTTCTGACCAGGTGCGCCCGAATGGGCACTCATTCGAGGTGAGATTGCACTTTGTCTCCGGGCGTGTAGGACTTCCCCCCAACGCTATTTTCGATCCTCGCGACTTTGTCCTCGCTCAGGCCGTACATCACCGGGATCGGGACGGATTCTCCAGGAGTTGTTGTATCATCAGAGATGAGAGCGGCTTCTGTCCCAAAAGGAGAAGGCGATGTTCAAGTCCAAGGGCCTTGTTGGGAGGGGGTTCGCGTACCTGGCGGCGTCCGTCATCCTCTTGCTGCTGGCTGCGTGCGGCTCCACGGATTCGTCGAAGGTGCCGTCGACATCCGCTTCATACTACGTCTCACCCCTCGGCAACGATGATTGGAGCGGCGAGTTGGAAGTGCCCAACAGATCAGGAACAGACGGTCCCTTTCTTACACTCCAGAGAGTGATAGAAGAAGTACGCGTGCGTTTGAGGAAGCCGCAAACGGAAGATTTCATTGTTTATATCCGCGAAGGGACCTACTACCTGGAGGACCCGCTCGTATTCCATAAGGAAGACTCGGGCCGGGACGGATTCCACGTGGTTTTCTGCAACTACGCCGGGGAAGCACCCGTTATCAGTGGGGGAATCGAACTTACGGATTGGGAATCTCTTGAGGATGGTGTCTTCACCACCAGCGTGGATACGGCGTTCAACGTGCTCTACGAAGGCGATCAAACCGGCGTTCTCGCACGGTATCCGAACCGGAACCCGGAGGCGATCAGCCCCGGCAAACACGCATACATGAAGATCGAGGCGCTGCTCGAAGGGCACGAGTATGATGGATTCTATTTTGACCCGGGGACATTTCCGGTCATGGACGACTGGTCGACCCTGGAGATGACAACCTGGAACGGCGGGGAGCATGGGGAATTTCACTGGAGAACCTACATGGGGCAGGTGACGCAGATCTCCTATGCGGACGGCACCCTCATGGCGGACTTGAACGACATTTCCCCTCGCTGGGTGGACATGCTCGGTCCGGGTACGGATTACTTCATACAAAACTCGCCGGAGCTGCTGGACGGACCGGGCGAGTTCTATCTCGATCAGAACACGCTCTACTATCGACCCTGGCAGGCGCCGGGCGAAGGTCATCCCGTCATCGCACCGCGTCTGGATTACCCATCTACATGAAAAACGCAGAAGACATCCAGATCCTGGGGAATCACTTGCAGCACATCGGCGGCATTGGTATTTACACCACAGGCAACGGCGTGCGCCGCATCACGATCGAGAACAATCTGATCGATCATATCGGCGACACGGCGATTGAAATCAACGGCCAATGGGACGTACCCAATGAAAGCAACGACCACCTCATCGAAAATAACCACATCCACCACACGGGCATGCTGATTCCCTCTGCGCGGGGCATCCAAATCTACAACAGCTCCAATGATCGTGTCGCCCACAATCTGTTACACGACATCCCCAAGGGCGCCATCGGTTTCGGAGGATCGGGGACATCCAACAACTTGGTGGAATTCAACGAAATACACAGCGTGCTCCAGGACAGCCAGGACATGGGGCCGATCTACTTCGGCGGCGTCGGTCCGGATAACGTGATCCACAACAATTACCTTCATGACGTTTACGGCCTCTTTTCCTACCAGGGTGGTATTTACATGGATCAGGGAACAAGTGGCTATACCATCACCAACAATCTGGTGGAAAATTTCGGGTGGCAGGGCGGCGGCCGGATTTCAGGTTTGATCGATGCGTCCGATATCGAGACGGTCATTCGCAATAATTTCCTCGTGCTGAACAACGTGCACCTCTCCAGCGCCATCTTTCCCCGTGAGTACAGCATCGAAGAAGCGGGCACGGAGGCAAATTCCGCGGCATCCACGCCGCCGAACGACATCGACGTCATCGGCAACATCTTCTACAACAACGATGGGCCGATCTACAGCTTTCGCTTCGGGAGCGAAGGTTCCTGGCTGCGGCAGTCCGACATGAATCTCTTCTTCAGCGATCAGGGCATGTACCGGGTGGTGGGCATTCCCGGCGTGATAACCCTGGAGGATTGGCAGGCGTTGGCGGACGGTCGTTTCGATCAAAACTCCCTCATCGCCGATCCCTTGTTCGTCAATGTCGAGTCGAGTGACTATCGCCTGCGCTTTGATTCGCCGGCCTACGGGTTGGGCATCGAGGACATCGATCAGGCGGATGTCGGTTTGACCGCGGATTTCCCCTTCGAATCCCCCGACAGCTCCTTGCATCGAATGTATATCACCTCGGACGTGGCCGGAAACAGCGCCAACCTGCATCTCGCAGTTGGGGAAAAGGCAATGCTGACGATCACCGCGCGAACGGCAAGCGGGTATATCCTGGATCCCGGGGACTACGTGCAGAAGTGCCTTTCGAGCGAAATCGACAAGGTCTTTGTGAATCATGCCGGTCAGATCCAGGCCAAAGAACAGGGCTTCGCGCAAGTCACGTGCTCGGTGGAAGCGAACGGCGTCAAGCTGTCTCTTCCGGTCTACGTTCTGGTCGATACGACAGTAGAGGAGGCTGCGGCACTGGTGCCCCCAGCGGCCCTCCCGGATACACAACCGGCCTATCTCGAAGAGCTGGAGAGAATCGATTTTGACACCAACGAGGGGCTGATCGATCATTGGCCGTCCTATAACTCGTGGGAGATCGTGCACGAGGACGGAACGGTCATGTACTGCGGGTACGAAGAAGAAACTGGGACGCACATGTCCTTTGGTTCGATGGGGTGGACGGATTACCAGGTGGACGTCCGCCTGCGGATCGCGGGCGAACCGAATGCCGCGGCCGACATCCGGCAGCGGGAAGGATGGGGGGACGATTCGCATCACTATGTACACACACTTAATTCGGGTGCGGATGGCCAATGGGTCAGCCAGATCTACTGCGACAGTGACGATTGCTCTGCCTGGAAGAGCATCAATACCCCGATAGAACGGGGGGAGTGGATCCAATTCAGGGCGGAGGTGGAAGGAACCATGATTCGCACCTATCTGAACGGCCGCCTGGTATTGACCCAGTACCTGGACTTCACTTCGGTTGGAAACGCGGGAATGCGGGCACGACCTGGCACCACACTTTGCATCGACGACATCACGGTCCGTTCGCTCGACCGGTCAGCGGAGGCGCTGGATCGGGCCAGCACGGCACAATCCGGTCGATCGCAGCCCGTCTATTTATGGCCCGGTGAAGATCAGAAAGTCATAGGCCAGCTTCCAGGAGGTGTGGAAGTCTACCTGCTGGACGAGGACCAGGAGTGGGCCTACATCCGGCTGGACGGCAGTGGTCTCCAGGGCTGGGTCCCCATACAAGGACTGGAGATGCCCTGAGACTGTACGGGAGACATCAACGGCGTGGCTATCGTTTTCCCCCTCTCACGCAGATAGGACCTCCCAGATCCTGACCATTGCCAGCGTGTCCAACTCACAGTAGCGGAGCAGGTTTTCGCGCGTTTCGCTGATCTTTTCGCCGGGAATGCGGCCGGTCATAATATCCGCCCAGGCCAGCATCGCATCGTCTCCTCTGGAGATCGGCAGGTCATCGTAGTTGAGAGCGCCATCGTCCACCAGGACGGGCAAAACGTTCTTGATGGAAGCGCTTCCGTGGAAGTCGGGATGGACGTAGTATCCCTTGCTGAAAGGATCCATCAGATCGTACATCCTGTCGTTGACCCCCAGCAGGAAATCCCCATACTCCGGGTACATTTGCGCCATTTCTTTGTTCCGGCCGGCCTCAAAGGTTTTGTTCCAAACGATAACGGAACCCGATCGACCCATATGTTGGACCAGATGCTGAACGATCTTGTTTCCCGGGTCGCCCTGCTCCGTGATCAAACATTCAAAGTGTTCCGGGACGCTCCCGGGTTCGGCAATGACGTGAAGGGAATATTGAAACACGATGGGCTGGTAGGGCTTATACCCGTCGAAGAGAGGCACTGCAGGATTGTAAGTTTCATAATCGAGGAAGTAAAGCGGATACTGCAATCGATCGAGTTCGTCTTTGATGGCCGCAATGTCGATCAAAGGTTTTCCCTGTTTCACGGCCAACATGTGCAGGGTTTGGCGGTCTGACAATGGAAAATCATTGGGGATATCTTTAATCCTGAACACCGCTCTGCCGATTAATCCTCTAGCCTTCTTCTGGTTGAGCCGGGGTATGTTGTAGATAGGATATTCCGGCAATTCCGGATGGCACAGGGAAGGACACGGACACCTATCTGGTTTTAGACAATTCGCAATTCCCGTGGGCGTTGCCTTTGTTGCCACCAGCCGGGCATCTTCTCGAGCGACCGCAACCTCGTCTCTGACCTTCGCGCTTTCCTCGGTGAGGTTTTCTATGATGAACAACTGGTTTAGATCGATTTCGCCCGACCGGACGTATTCCTTGTTGAGCAGCACGAGATAGGCGCTGCGAACCGGAATGGTGGCTTCACACACCACGCGTTGGAATGCCACGTCATAGATGTAATCTTTACGAATCGATGTCGAACTTTTAATCTCATAGATGTCGTAGACTTGATTGCCCGTATCCAACGCCAGGACATCCACCCGGGCCTGAAAATCACCGTCCGTGAAAGTCTTTTGAGGCATCAGTTCATAAGCAGACGTGGCGAGACATCCCCGTAGGAATTCGTTCGCCAACTTTTCAATCGCTTTACCTTGCTCCATGAGGTGTAAGTCGTACGCGGATGGAGCGATCTCGATCTTAGCGTGCTTCTCCGCCCACATGTGCAGCGGAGCATCGAACATGTAAGTAATGAAATTCGTTTTCGTTATCATCCGTCTGAAAACCCCCGTCCAAGAAATACAACATAACCCGAGGAATTCCTTAGCAACGTTTGGTTGACTTGAGGAACGTCGATATAATGCTCGGGATAAACATCCAAATTACACGATAGCCGAGTCCGATCAAAAGATCAAGATGAATGATCATTTCCGCTGCAAGAAAGTCAGGCGTACATTACGCAATTTTGATATTTCAGGATTGGAATTCAATGCGGAAATTGTCTTTTCCCATCATATGGGGCGAAAATTATGATCGAGTCTAAGTTTCCAGGTCTTTCCGCATGGCTTCGTATTGTTCGCGCGTGATTTCCCCCCGTGCGTAGCGTCGATCCAGGATGTCTCTCGCACTTTGCTCCTGAGTCGACTGCGTCCGTGAGCCGGATTGATTACCGGGTTGAAACACTGCTCTTACCAACCAGACCGCACCGAGGATCAGCCCGCCCCAGAACAGGATCATCAGCACGACTCCGATGAGCCCAAATCCCATCATCGTTTTACCACCTCCAATATCACCCGTTAATGAATAGCGTTGGCATTTATCGCCTTCCACGCCTCATTTCAAATCCGACAGCAGTTCCTGAAACTGCTCGCGGTTGATTTCGCCGCGAGCGTAGCGAAGCCGTGCGATTTCAATCGGCGAGAGAGTTTCAGATTCCTGATCCGCCGTACTGCCGGCGCTCGATTTGCCGGCGCGCCGGATCGCCCAAATGGCGAGAACGACGAATCCGACAATGACGCCGGCAATCACGATCAGATTGAGGATCCCGGCAATCCAACCCGAAGTCCCGAACCAGCCATAACCACAACAACCCATCATGTCGATCTCCTTTCTCGTTTTCTCGCTCATCCAACGAACGAGAATGTTCTCACATTTGAGTTGATCTTAGCGGCTGCGGATGAAGATACGTTAGTGGAAGTTTAAAGAAACAGTAAAGAATGGGGGAAACAGGAGGTTAGCAGGGGCTAGGCATGGGCCGCGATGGGGAGGGTGAATGAAAAGGTGCTGCCTTTGTCTTTGCCCGGGCTCTCCGCCCAGATGTGCCCACCGTGCGCCTCGACGATGTGTTTGGCGATCGTCAGTCCGATACCGCTCCCGCCGCTGGCGCGGGAACGAGATTTATCCACGCGATAGAAACGGGAGAAGATATGCGGCAGATGTTCCAGGGGGATGCCGATGCCCGTATCTTGAATCCGGATTAAAATCTCATCTTTCGATCGAGCCGCCCGAACACATACTTTTCCCTTTGGTGGAGTGTACTGTAATGCATTGCCCAATAAGTTGAGCAGCACCTGCCCGATCCGGTTTTCGTCGGCGTGAATCAAGGGCAGGTTCGGTTCTATCTCGACTTCCAGTGCGACTCCCTTTTCGATGTACTGGCGCTCCAGACGCGTGCGCGCCGTTTCGATCGAGGCATCGATGCGGACATCCTGCCGCTCCATTTCAAACCCGCCGGCTTCTACGCGGCTGAGTTCCTGGAGATCGTTTACCAGACGCTGCATTCGATCCGCCTCGCGGTGAACCTGTTGGTAGATCTCGATCTGTGCGGGGAGCACGCCGTCGATCAAGCCCTCCATGGAAGCCTTGATCGTAGAAAGCGGGGTCCGCAGCTCGTGCGCCACGTCCCCGATAAGCTGCCGGCGCATGGTTTCCATTTGGGCCAACTTGGATGCCATACGGTTGAAGCTGACCGCCAGATTGGCCAACTCGTCCATTTCAGATGGTGGCTGTTCCCCGGGAATGTTCACGCGTTCATCAAAGTGGCCATCTGCGATGTGCTGGCTGATCGACATCATCTCCTGTACCGGTGAAACGATTTGACGGCTGAAAAGTACGCTGACGATAATCGCGGCCAGAACCGAGACGAATGTGGCCAGAAGCAGGGCTTCGTTTACCGCGGAGCGAAAATTAGTGAATAGATCCGCTTCGAGATCCACGCCCAGCGTGGAATCACCCATCATCCGGCCCATCATGGCACTCATCTCCGCCAGATGGCGTTGAAATGATGTCGGTATGCTCAGCTCCGCTGCCGTGGCTAAAATCAGCACGCCCACCACAATCACGATGAGATAGGAGAGAAATAGCTTCCAGGCCAAGTGTCCTCGTATCGCTGCAAACATGGTCAATCTCCCCGATCCTCGAAGCGATAGCCGATTCCGCGCACTGTGGCGATCAGGTCGTCGTCTCCAAATTTCTGGCGGATGTGCCCGATATGCACGTCTACAACCCTTATCTCGCCGTAGTAATCGTGCCCCCAGACTTTTTCTAGAAGTTGTTCCCTGCTCAGAACTCGTCCGTGGTGTTCTGCCAGCGTTCGCAGCAGGTCGAATTCGGTCGTGGTGAGGTCGATCGGGTTTCCGTTCATCCAGACCTTGCGGCTGCCGGTGTCGACACGCACGTGTTCGAAGGCAAGTATCGTTTCGTCGGGCAAGCCCGTACCCCCGCTAAGACGACGCAAAGCGGCTTTCACCCGGGCGACCAATTCGCGCGGGCTGAAGGGCTTGGTGAGATAATCGTCCGCCCCGACGGACAGACCCACGATCTTGTCCGTCTCTTCCGCTTTTGCGGTCAGCATGATCACGTACACGTCGGATTCGCGCCGCAATTGGGTGAGCACTTCCACGCCGTCCATGCCAGGCAGCATGATGTCCAGGACGATCAGGTCCGGTTTGTACGTGCGTGCCGCTTTCAATCCGGACGGGCCGTCCATCGCCGTGTAGACTTCGTAGCTCTCCGCCTCGAAGTAGGCGCTTACGATCTCGATGATGGATCGTTCATCGTCAACGACCAATATTCTCGCGTTCAACTCTGCATCTCTCCAGCGTGTGACTGCTTTCGATGGAAATTCCCCCAGACTGCCGCCCGGGGGAATTTATCGGATTAACTAACGTACGCTCAGCGGTGAGATCGATCGAACGCCGAATCCCTCGACCTTCAACGCATCGGTGACTAACTCAACGGATCCCTCGAAGGACAGCGGCAGCTCGATGCGAAAGGTGTATTCGGATTCTGACTTCGACACAATTTCCATCCTCTCCACCCTCCGATTCTACCCGGAGATTTGCGCTGAATGCATTCGCCGGAGAGTCATTCCTATTCGTGCGCCTCCGACATTTCGATAAACTCGCCGTGCCAGGTATGGACGAACACCTGACCGGTGAACCCGTTTACGCTGAGCATGCCGATCACGGAACCATCATCTTCGATGTGCAGCGTGTAGTACCCGTAGAACGTATCGGCGTGTTCGTCCGCCTTTTCACCCGATCCGTATCGATCCAGATACGCTTGGGCGAACTGCACGGCTTCATTCGGACCGACCGGCATCTCTGAAGCCTGAAAGTCCGTCGTCTGTCCGGGGAGCATTCCGCCGTATCGAGACGAACGTGCGTAGCCACCCATCATACCTGAATCCGCCATCGGGCTGTACTTGAGATTCCACATCATGTTCGGTCCGAATTCCGGATATACGCTTCCCGTGGCCGGATCTACGAGCACTTCCATCGCTCCGATTCCGGTGCTTGTTTCGACGATCTGGGCGTAGGCGTGATTATCGAAGATCATGATCTCCCCGATGGAAAGGTCGTCGCTTCCTACGGCGTTGAGATAGTCATCGACCGCGTTTTCCGCCTCGGACAGGGAAAGTGGTTCGACGCTGGGCAATCCGGCGGCGTCGAGCGGGCCCATCATATCGGGTCCCCTCATGCCGTAACCCGGCGGCCATGGGTACCCGGAATCCTCCGCAGAGAAGTACCCGTTCATCATGGTTCCCGGGCCGTACCCCACGGGATTCCACCATCTGCGGTCGAAGCTTATTCCCATGAGTACGAGCGCCGCTGCGCCTACGATTACCGTCAGGACGATTAAAGTATTGCGTAATGTTCTGCTCACTTTACCACCTCCGTTTCGATTGTCCGTTAGGACTTTCCTATCTTTGTGAAGTGTAAAAAACCAATTTAAAGCTGTAATGTCGCCAGATTAAAGGATTCGTAAAGGTATCGTGTGTGCGTTCAACGGCGCATACTCAGATGTGCCCGCTAAGGTTCGATTTGGGCCGCAGCATCTGTGTGATGAACCGCTTCATTTCAATTTCGTGGCAGAGGAATGTGTTAATCGAGTGGTGATGAAGTCGCGGTAGAGTTAACCAAAGGAATGAAGGTGGCATCCGGCCGAAAGATCATCGTGGGCAATCGCATGCTGTATGAAATCACGCCTGCCCATAGAGATGCAA
Organism: Anaerolineales bacterium; assembly: GCA_037382465.1. NCBI lineage: Bacteria > Bacillati > Chloroflexota > Anaerolineae > Anaerolineales > Anaerolineales bacterium. The sequence continues at coordinate 68,498 of JARRPX010000005.1, forward strand.
TTGAAGCGTGGAGTGTACGCGTGAAGCCGTCGTTCGATTTGCGTACCACATTAACCCCACTCCAATTTGCTCGGGTTCAATCACGCGACGTGTATGCAAGACGATCGGATTGAACGAAACTTTCATCGATTTACGTAGAAGGGAGGACGAACATGAACATGGAACACGAAGGACATCACCACGAACATCAGCGTGCCATGTCGGGAGACGATCGCGGGCACGAATCTCACAACGTCATGGAATCCCACATGGGACACGGTGGGGGCGAAATGACGTCCGCAGAACACGAAGGTCATGAGCATCACGTTGATCATACCGGCCACGAGCAGATGTTCCGCAAACGCTTCTGGATCAGTCTGATCCTGTCGATTCCCGTCATCCTGTTCAGCCCGTTCGTTCAAGACACGCTCGGCTTCGTGATGCCGGCGTTCACGGGAAGTGAGTGGGTCACGCCCGTATTTGCCGTGATCGTCTTCATCTACGGCGGTCTGCCGTTCCTGCGCATGGCGGTGCCGGAGGTGAAGAACAGGCGCCCGGGGATGATGCTGCTCATTTCGCTGGCGATCAGTGTCTCTTTCGTGTACAGCATTGCGGCGCTGTTCCTGCCGACGAGCGCAACCTTTTTTTGGGAACTGGTTACTCTGATCGACATCATGCTGCTCGGCCATTGGATCGAGATGCGCAGCGTGCGGCAGGCGTCGGGCGCGCTCGACGAACTGGCGAAGTTAATGCCGGACACCGCGGAGCGGATCGATGCGAACGGAGACGTGGAGACGGTCAAGACCAGCGAGCTCAAAACGGGAGACTTGGTCTTGGTGCGGCCCGGCGCCAGCGTCCCGGCGGACGCCGAAGTGGAGACGGGCGATTCGCAGGTCAACGAGTCCATGATCACGGGGGAATCCAAACCGGTGTCGAAAGCGCCGGGCGACAAGGTCATCGGGGGTTCGATAAATGGCGACGGAAGTCTGCGGGTGCGCGTGCAAGCCACGGGCGACGAGACGGCGCTGGCGGGCATCATGCGCCTCGTGAAAGAGGCCCAGCAGAGCAAGTCCAACACGCAGGTTTTAGCCGATAAGGCCGCCGGCTGGCTGTTCTACATCGCCGTCGGTGTAGCCGTGCTCACCGCCATCGCCTGGGTGATTGCCGTCGGGTTCAACGTCGATGTCATCGCACGGGTGGCGACGGTTCTGGTGATCGCCTGCCCGCACGCGCTCGGGCTGGCTGTTCCACTGGTGGTCGCCATAACGACCTCGCTGGGGGCAAAAAACGGGATACTGGTGCGCGACCGTCTGGCGTTGGAAGAGGCGCGTCAGGTCGACAGCGTAATTTTCGACAAGACGGGCACCCTGACGAAGGGGGAATTCGGGGTCGTCGACATCGCTGCGGCAGACGGTTGGTCGGAGGGCGATGCCATCGCGTTGGCGGCCGCCGTCGAGGGCGACTCGGAACACACGATTGCACGCGGCATCCGGACCTCTGCGGAGGAGCGAAACGCCGTACTGCCGGAGGTTACGCAGTTCGAGGCGCTCAAAGGACGCGGCGTGCGAGCCAACGCCGGCGGGCATGCGGTGTTCGTGGGCGGACCCAGGATGCTGGAAATGCTGGAGCTTCCCCTCAGAGGCGACATGGCGCAGTTCTCGGACCGGGCAAACTCGAAGGGCCAGAGTGTCGTTTACCTGGTTCAGGAAAAGCAAATTGTGGCCAGTTTCGCATTGGCCGACGTCATACGTCCGGAGAGCAAGCAGGCTGTTGATCGCCTGCACGAGATGGGCATCGAAGTGGCCATGCTCACCGGCGACAGTGAAGCCGTGGCGAAATCCGTGGCCGAAGCGTTGGGCATCGACCAGTACTTCGCCGAGGTGCTTCCCGAGTACAAGGACAAGAAGGTGTCCGATCTGCAGGCTCACGGCCGCAAAGTGGCCATGGTGGGAGACGGGGTCAATGATGCACCGGCACTCACGCGTGCGGATGTGGGCATTGCGATCGGCAGCGGCACGGACGTGGCCATCGAATCGGCGGGAATCATCCTCGTCAAGAGCAACCCCTTGGACGTTGTGAAGATCTTTTCCTTGAGTCGTGCCAGCTACCGCAAGATGCAGCAGAACCTGATCTGGGCCGCCGGATACAACGTCATCGCCCTGCCGCTCGCCGCCGGCGTCCTGGCGCCGCTGGGCATCCTGCTCTCACCGGCGGTCGGCGCCTTGCTGATGTCGCTGAGCACCATCATCGTGGCCGTCAACGCCCAGCTGCTGCGCGGGCAAACGATCGCGGCTTGAGGAGCACACAGAGAAAAACGGAAAGGAGAATTTCGATGGCAAAAGATCTCGTTTGCGGCATGGAAGTGAATGAGGAAACGGCCGAGTGGACATCCGTGTATCGGGGGAAGAAGTACTATTTTTGTGGTCCCGGATGTAAAAAATCTTTCGATGCTGATCCCCAAAAATACATCCAATCGAAGGCGCACGCCGGCCATGAAGATCACGCATGAGATTCGCCGGGGCGGCACGTGCCTCGTGCCGCCCTGGATATTTGCTTTATTCCCCATAATGCCTGCAGCCGCTCCCGGTCGGTTTTGGCGAAGTCCCGCGAGAACGTAGTTATCACCCTTTACGCGCTTGACATCGAAGGCGAATATTGTTATACTCATACCAAGAACTTTGCAAGGCCAAGTATATTGCTGCGTAAAGCAGAAAATAGGAGAGAATATCATGTCTGAGATGGCAGACTTCCGGCAAATTCAGCGCAGGGTGTTCCAGCTGGTGTCCTTCGAGGATGGCCTCTGGGACCTGTTGCTGGGGCTTATTTTCCTGGCGCTTGCGGTCTATCCGGTCACCCGCGAGCTGCTGGGCCCGGAGTGGAACATCGTTTTGTTCGTGGCTCTGTTGTTGCTGCTGTCTGTCGGGCAGCTGCTCGTGCGGCGGCGCGTCAGCGGGCCGAGGATCGGTGTTGCAGTGCCGCGCCGCACGCCCAAGATGTGGCTCCTGCTGGTCATCACCTTCGTGATGGTCGTGATCACGATCGGGCTGGTGGTGCTGACGCTCCTTGCCCCGGAGCCCGAACTCGCCGCGAACGCTGCGGCGCAGGCTTCCTCCGGGCGGGGATACCTGGTAGAGCTCGTCGTCGTCCTGGTGATGGGACTCTTATTCAGCGCCATGGGTTACCTGTTCGGCGTGACGCGGATGTATTTCTATGGTTGGATGATCGGGCTGGCCAACCTGGCCTCGGTATACATGGAGCACAACGCAGGTTGGACTTTCCAGATCCCGTTGGCGGTCGCGGCCGGGATCATCCTGCTCATCGGACTGGTCCTGCTGGTTCGCTTCTTGCGCACGTACCCGCTGCCTGCGGAGGGGGATTGATATGGCAGATAAAACAGGCATCGATCCGGGAATTGGCGACCTGGCCGAGGTGGATCGCCTGGTGCACGAGCCTGCGCGGCTGATGATCCTGATGGTCCTGTACACGGTGGAGTTCGCCGACTTCACGTTTTTAACCACAATCACCAGGCTCACCGACGGCAACCTGTCGTCCCATCTGAGCAAGCTGGAATCTGCCGGCTACGTCGAGATCGAGAAAGGTTATGACGGTAAAAAGCCCCGCACGCGAATACGGCTGACCGAGGTCGGCCGCAAGGCGGTGGATGCCTACCGGACCACGATGAGTCAAGCGCTGCAGCACCTGGCTGACTGAATAGCTGAGATCGATCGGGTGGAGGGATTCGCCTCATCTGCCGGGGTCAGCTTTTCGCCATCAGATCTTGACGTTGGAAGATGAACATCGCGATACCTGCGAGCACGGCGCCGAAGAGCAGTAAAACGATGATCGCACTCGTCGGGTCCGCAAGTCCAGTTTCAATCCAGGCTCGGGGCAGCGATACCGATGGGTCAGACGGAAAGAACAGTTCGTTAACGCTGATGGCATGGTAGGCGACTGTGTAGCGGTAGGCGTCCTTCACACCCAACAGGCTGCCGGACCCCAATCCCCCGACGATAAAATCCCCGAAAAAGTAACCCAGACCGGCAAGCATGCCCGCCCAGGAACTGCGCCCCAATACCAGCGCCAGCATCACCACCCCGGAAAGCACGAAGTTGACCAGGCCGATTACGCCGGTGGCGCCCAATAAGCGCCAGACGATATCCGCACCGGCCGCCTCGGAAAATGGCACGGCGCTGTAGCTGATGTGGACCACGAAGGCGGCGGCAAAAGCCGCGAGCATGAATACCAGACCGTTGATGAAAGCCGCGCACACGGTGGCGATGATTTTCGAGATGATATAGAAATGCCGCTTTGCGCCTCGACTGATGACGGTCCGTACGGTCCCCAATTCATAATCGTCGCCCAGCGCCAGGACCGAGATCACCACGGTCATCAGCGCGATCATCATGAGCATGTCGGATGAAAACAAAAATTGCGTGATCTGTGGAAAGGTGGCATCGCGTATAGAGATACTGGCCAGGATCGCTTCTCCTGCGATGGGTCCGGCGAACATGAACAGCAAAACCGCACGGGCAGTCGACTTGCGCCAGAACTTCCGGATTTCGACTCGGGTCAATCGGGATAGAGTCCCAAGGGCGTACGTAGCCTTTCCATTTCTTTTCATCCCCCGCACCTCACGTCGCGCCGCTGGAATAGCCACATCGTCCACGCCAGAAATACGACGGTATAACTGACCATGAATGTCAACCCTCTCCATGGTGATGTGGGCAGCAAAGTCTCGCCGCCAAGCCCCAACGTGCCGCTGATGAACATCGCCTCCCGGGCGAAAGGAGCGCCCCAGTTCAGGAATACGTCCGCGTTATAACCCAGCGTCAGGCTGAACACTTCAATTTGTATGCGGTAAAACCATGGCGCTGATCCTCCACGCGTCTCCACATTTGCGTAGATGGTGGCGAAAAACGGCAGCGCCAGGCCGTAGAGGTACTCCAGCGTGTGCGTACCGATTCCGACTCCCAGGGCGGGTCCCATATTGCGCGCCACGACGACCCAGAAGAGGATGATGACGATGAACGGCAGATAGGTTAGCCAGGAACGAACGATCCAAAGCAGCGCCTCTCCCAATTTCACGAGCGAGATGGGATCTTCGCTTACTTGGTGGTGGATGAAGGGGCCGCAAACCGCAGCCAGCACCGCGATGATAAGCAGAACCGCCCCCGTTGCGAACCACAAGGACAGCGTGCGACCGATCAGGTATTTTTTGCGGCTCACACCGCGCGTGAGAATGACCGGGATCGTCTTTCGGCTGAAATCCTCTCCTGCAAAAACGACCGTGAAGAGAATGATGAAGAACCAGCCGATTCCGCTGGAGGTATGCGCCGCGGTGCCGATGAAGGCAGGGTAGCTCATCCCTGC
>JARRPX010000005.1:73880-75051 GCA_037382465.1 Anaerolineales bacterium
GATGAAGGCAGGGTAGCTCATCCCTGCCGTTCGAATCCGGATCAGGAGGCGGGTCCCGTCGATTTGCAGAGATGATAACGGAGAACCGTCGTAGGCGGAGACCCCCGTTTCCACTTCCGCTTTCCAGGTCTCCAGCTCGTTCAGTTTGCCGTTGATCTGTAAAGTGAGAATGACGAGCAGCAACACCAGGAGAACCCAGGTGAGCCAGAAACGCCGCATCCGCAGCCAATCGGCAGAGATGAATCTATGCATCGCCGTCCTCAGCGTGATTATTTGTAAGATCGAGAAACACGCTTTCCAGCGTAGACACGACCGGGCGGACTTCGAAAGGAAAGAGAGCATGCGCCGCAAGAGCGGCCAGCAGTTCCGGCGTTCGCTCCGGGGATGCCTGCACGCGCAGCCAATCCCCGTCTTGATTCGTGCCCTGCACCCAGTCTAGTCCAGATAGAACCTCGGCGGCTTTCTCCGCTTTCTCAATCCGCAGCTCAACGGCGTGCGCCTGGTGCAGCAGGCTCTTGACTTCTCCCTGGGCGATCACCTGCCCTTTGTTGAGAATCAGCACACGGTCACAAACCTGCTCGATCTCGTGCAGCAGATGGCTCGAAAGAAAGACGGTCTTGCCCTGCTCCTCGGAAAGGCGGCGGATCAAGATGCGCATTTCCTGCATCCCGGCCGGGTCGAGCCCGTTGGTCGGTTCATCCAGGATGAGCAGTTCGGGATCTCCCAACAGCGCAGCGGCCAACCCCAGCCGCTGACGCATTCCCTGCGAATACGTGCCCACCTTGTCCTTGCCGCGCCCTTTTAGCCCCACTCGTTCGAGTATGGACGGGATGTGTGCTTCGGTGTCGCCCCCGTCGATGCGTGCGAAAACACGTAAATTGTCGATCCCACTCATATAGGGGTAAAAGGCGGGGGTTTCTATGATGGCGCCCACCTGACGCAGCGCGGGGCTCAAGTTGCGGCGGATGTCGTGGCCCAGAACTTCGGCGCTGCCGGTGGTGGGCCGAACGAGTCCCAGCAGCATCGCAATGGTCGTCGTCTTCCCTGCACCGTTGGGTCCCAGGAATCCAAACACCTCGCCGCGCCGGACTTCGAAAGAGATCTGGTCTACGGCGGTCAGCTGCTTGAATCGCTTCGTGAGATCGTACGTGCGGATGACTTCATGCCCGTT